>DASXRU010000106.1:0-21307 GCA_036506395.1 Pyrinomonadaceae bacterium
CCAAGTCTGCGCCGAAGTTGGTGTTGAAATCGACGCATTCACGTCTGCGGCGGCGGGGCGCATCCTCGAACGCGTTGAGTGGTGATTTCTCAGGGAGATATTTGGTGGGCGGATTTGCCGAACCCGACCGGCTCAGGGCCGAAGTGTACGTCCCTGACCTGCCTGCACCTCACTATCGTAATTTGCTCCTGTCTTTCGAAGAAGAGTTCACCTACGCATTTGGGGGCTGCACGATTGTGCGCGGGCTCGACGGAAACTATCTTTCCCAGGCTGGCTTCAAGACTCCCGACCGAATTAATGTTATCTACACGGACTTGCCAGTCGCGCTTTCCACATCCTTCGATAGAGCAGCACGCTACGCTGACCAACTAAAGCAAGCTGCATTCGATGCTCTTGCGGAAGAGACAGTGTTAGTAGCTGTGGGACAAATCTATCACGCGGTATGACCTGCGGAATAGTCCAGTTGTAAAGGATGATTTTAGACAGTCTACTGAACGCCCGCCAGCGCCAACTCCAACAACAGCACCTTCTTAATCCCCTTATAAAGCGGCTCGATCTCGCAGTTTTCCGCTAAACTATGCGCGCCGTCGCACGGGCCGGCGCCGGTCGAAATTGAAGAGATGCCTTCGCGCAAGGCGGCGCTCGAGTTGTTCGAGCCGGCATTCGTGATGGGCGGATCGAACCCCATCACCCGATGCACCGCTTCAGACATACGCACCAGATAAGATTCGCGATGGCCGGGAATCACCGCCGCTGGTGCAGCCGAGATAATTTCCGTCTTCAGCTCCATCTTTTCGCGCGCGGCCTCTTCAGTCAGAATCGTCTGAATCTGCTTTTCCAGATCGGCAATCACTTCGTTGCTGGTCGAGCGCAGATCGACGGTAAACCACGCATCAGACGCCTTCGCGTTCACCACTTCCGAGCCGCCCAGCATGCCGATGTTCAAGTTTGATGACGGAGTTGCCGGCACGGTCAAAGCGTAGATGCGTTCAATGGCGCGGGCCAGCGGCAGCGTGGCCGAGTAAGGCGGCGTGCGCGACCGCGTGTGGCCGCCAGGGCCAATGAAGTGATGACGGTACCAGTTGATACCAATACCGGCGTAGGTGAATCCCTCGTAACCGCCGTCAAGCGCGATGTATTGATCGACTTTTCCCTTGTTCGCTGCGGCAAACTCTTTCGCACCTCTCATCGTCGTCTCTTCTTCAACCGTGAACACAAATACCAGGTCGCCTTTGGTCTTCACCCGCGCCGCATTCAGGGCGCGAATAGTTGCCAGTAGAGCTTCAATGTTGCGGGTGTCGTCGCCAATGCCTGGCGCATAGACCTTTCCCTCTCGGATCGTGGTTTTGATCTTCAAGCCGGGTTGAAAGACCGTGTCCAGGTGCGCATCAAAAACGATAACCGGACCACCGCCCGTGCCTTTGCGCACAGCGATCAGATTGCCGCTCGCGTCGTAATGGACGTCGAGACCATATCTGCGCAGGAGTTTCTCGATATAAGCGGCGCGCTCTTTTTCCTGTCCGGAAGGCGCGTTGATTTCCGTGATAGTGCGCCACTCCTTCAGAATGGCTTCATGGTTCTGATCGATGTAATTGTTCGCAGCTTTTACCTCGGGCCTGTTCGTCAGCGACGTCACCTGGTCGGTGTACTGCTGGACAGTTTGTACTTGCGCCGGAACAGCAATGGCTGCCAACGCAAGTACACCAGAACAAATGCAGGGCACTATTCGCATATAGGTTTTCCTTTTGCTCTAATATAATGAACGGCCAGTGATTCTAAACGCTTCCAGCAACGATGCGAAAGGCCGTATTGCAGAAACGGGCCCAGCCGGCGCAACTTTCCACCGCTCGAATCGGCCGCAGCAGAACAGCCTCATAACCACGATAAACTTATGGCTCGAGCGGGGAATCCTTCTCTGGATATTTGCGATAGCTGTCTTTGCGCCGCATTCGATTGCCGCGACGCAGATTGCCTGGTTGTGCGGAATGCTTTTCTGGGTGTTGCGCTTAATCTTTCGGCCGCGGCCGCTGCTCTTTCGCACCCCGGTTGATTACGCTCTGTTCGGCTTCTTCATTCTTACCGGCTTGTCGGCGTTTCTCTCTTACGAGCCCGCGGTTTCGGTTGGGAAACTGCGCGCCGCGAGCCTTTTTACGATCGTTTACCTGGTCGCTGAAAACGTCCCCTCTGTTCGAATTGTGCGGGCGCTGGCCCTGGTGTTGGTGGCGTCATCGATGATCAACGTCCTGTACACCTTCGGCGAGCGCGCCGTGGGACGGGGCGTTAAGGTCACTGGCGTTTCGCAAACCAGTGCCCTCTTTGCCGCGGGCATTCGCGATGGCGACACTTTGCTGGAAGTTGACGGACAAAAGCTGCGCAATCCGGAGCAACTGATTGCCGCACTGGAAACGCCATCTGTGAATGCTGCGCCCCCGGCAAGAGTAAAGATCTATCGCTATGAATGGATGCCGATTTTCACCTTAGCGCGCGGAAACTTGCTTCCGGGCAAAACGGCGCTCGAGCAGTTGGGCATCGCCAGCTGGTCACGCGGCCGCGATTGGCGGGCAATGGGTTTCTACGGTCATTACGTAACCTACGCCGAAGCGCTGCAGCTGATTATTTCACTGGCGCTTGGTTTGTTTATCTGTCTCCCTCGGAAGCGCAGTCTTAATGGCCTGCTTTTGGCTAGTGCCATTGCCGGGCTTGGCCTCGCCTTGTTGTTAACGGTGACGCGCGCTACCTGGCTGGCATTTCTCGTCTCCGCTTTCATCATGCTGGTGTTAGGGACCAGCCGGCGCGCAATCCTGATCGTAACTGCGTGCGCGCTGCCGTTAATTCTCGGCGGCCTGTTTGTGCTGCATCAAAAACGAAACGTCGGTTTCTTTGATCAGAAAGACGACTCGATCCGGTGGCGGGAAACGGTGCAGCGCGAAGGTCTGCATTTGCTCCTCAGCAAGCCGCGCCACTTGTTGATCGGCGTGGGCATGGATTCAATCAAGAAGCACTGGCGGCAATGGGGTTTGTTCGACAATGGCCGCTTGCCCATGGGTCACATGCATTCGAACCTGTTGCAGTTAGCGCTCGAACGCGGTGTGCCCGCGCTGTTGCTGTGGCTGGTGCTGCTGTTCATTTACGCGCGCATGCTCTGGCGGACTTTTCGCAGGCTTAGCAAAAGAAATTCGCACCAGGGAGGCCCGGAGAACGCGGAGGACACCGGCCAATGGATTGATCGCGGGATCCTGCTCGGGGCGTTGGGTGGACTGGCAGGCTTCTTCACCAGCGGCCTGGTCCATTACAACTGGGGCGACTCCGAAGTCGTGATGATCTTTTATTTCATTATGGGATTGAGCCTGGTGGTGGAGAGGCAAAGCAGGCTCGGACTTCAGAAAGCAAAATAAAACTATTTCCGGGGCTTGATGCGGTCGTCGAGCCAGTTGGCAGCTTCAGACAGCGGCGCAATGTGATGAGGGTCTCCGCGCCACACGCGAATCATTGAAATCACCAGGAACACAATGGCGGCAAGAGAAAAGAGGTTCGATCCAATCGAGCTGTCCGTAACCAACCTCAGCATGGAGAAGAGGACGCCAATCACGATAATGGCCAGGTGCAGCGCCAGACCCTGCGCCGCATGAAAGCGCGCGCGCACCTCGTTGCGCGGGATAAGAAAAAGCTCCACCACCGCGGCAACCGCGCCGATGTAAAAAGGCGCATAAGGCAGCATCATGGCCCACTTCTCAGGTAAGCCTATCCCGGAAACCGTTCGCTCTCCTGGTTTTTGCGCGATCGGCGGCGGGGCATAAACATTCTGTGCCGGTTGATAGGGCGCTGGTGGCTGATACGTGCGCGGGGTGGGGTACGCCGGGGGAATGAAAACTGAAGGATAGGAACCTTGCGGATCCTCGAACCTGCGCGTGGGAGCGTCCGATGCGCTGTTCTGGCGCGCTGCTTCGTTTGCGGTCCGGCCAATGTCGCGGGTCGCACCCTTTACCTCTTCGGTAGGTGCTCCCGAAGGCACGGCGCCCCAATCGTCATCTGCGCGCTTCGCAACATCGCCATCGAGCGGATTTGTATCGTACTTGCTTCTCTTGGTTTCCATTTCAAAATGGAGTGCGATTGCTGCTCTACAATTGTTCAATCTTACTCGCCCACAATCTCATACTCAACCTCCTGCCAGTGCTGTTCGCGCTCGGAAATGCGGAAAGCACGCATTACCGGCGTTGTACTGCCCAAGCCGATAATCAAATAGATCGCTGCCGGGTAATAAGCGAGCCGAACATCCGTTTCCGACGGCAAGGGATCGGAGGCGCGGGGATGCGAATGGTAAATGGCCAGCAGCTCTTCGCCGCGCGCGCGCATTTCGCGCTGGGCGGCAAACAAATCTTCGGGTGCCGCTTCGTACCCGACCAGTGGATTGGCGGCAACATTGCGCAGTCGATACACGGCCTGCGCGCGCCCCGCGCCGGCACCCGAAACCAGCCCGCAGCATTCGGCAGGACTCTCCGCCCGCGCATGCTCAATAATCTCGTTAATGAGAGCTTGCTGTAGAACAATAGGCATATTTGGCAAGGAAGTTGGCTTCGCCATCTGATGTGCGGAAAGGCTCTACCTTTCCGAGACTGGCCCCTTGTCAGGATCTTCCGGGCGAGGCTGCGCCTCGACCCAGGCGCAGCCTCAAAGATTTTCAAGCTGTTACCGGAAAGACAAAGCCTTTCCGCACATCCGGCGGCACAGCCGCAGAGTCGTGCGCGCCCCTAAGGGCAAAGCCATCACTAGTCTCTAACGATCTTCAGCCTCAACTCGTCCAGCTGCTTCTGATCGACTTCGCCGGGCGCGTCAATCATTAAGTCCGCCGCCGAGGCTGTCTTCGGGAAGGCCATCACATCGCGAATGTTATCGGTGGGAACAAGCACCATCATCAGACGCTCGATCCCAGGCGCGATGCCTCCATGCGGCGGCGTGCCGAATTCCAGCGCATCGAGAAAGAAACCGAAGCGCGCGCGCGCTTCCTCAGTGGTCATGCCCAGAGCTTTGAATACCAGCCGCTGCACGTCGCGCCGGTGAATACGAATTGATCCGCTCGCCAGCTCGACTCCATTGATCACGGGATCGTACGCTTTGGTTCGAATTCGCCCCAGCAGTTCAGTCTCGCCACCCTCGACCGCACGCTCGAGCAGCGAAAGGTCTTCGTCCAGAGGCGAAGTGAACGGATGATGCATGGAATAGTAGCGGTCATCCTCTTCGTGGTACTCGAACATAGGAAACTCGGTGACCCATAGTGGAGCGTAGAGATTCTCGGCGACCAGCTTCTGGCTGCGCGCCACTTCATTACGCAAAGCGCCCAGACTTGCTGCCACGGTTTTTGGTTTCCCTGCCACTATCAGCACCGCATCACCCTTTTCAGCGCCCGCCAGTTGAGCCATGGCCGTGACCACATCCTGGCCCAAAGCTTTGAGCAGCGAAGACAGGGTCTCATCACCAAGCTTTATCCACGCCAGGGCCCCGGCGCCATAACGCTTTGCAAATTCCTGAAGTTCATCCAGCATTTTGCGCGAGAGGACCGCGCCTCCGCGAACAACGATTCCCTTCACTTCGCCGCCGCCCGCGAGCGCCGACGCGTACGGGGCGAAAGTGGTGCCGGCCAATGCAGCGGAAAGGTCCCGAAGTTCCATCCCTTCGATTCGCAAGTCGGGCTTGTCTGATCCAAACCGCCGCATCGCCTCGGCATAACTGAAACGTGGAAATGGCACCGGCAAGTCCACATCTATTAACCGAAACACGCGTGCGAATAACCCTTCAACCAGCGAATAGATCTGTTCGGTAGTGGCAAAACTCATCTCCAGGTCGAGTTGGGTAAACTCCGGCTGGCGATCGGCACGCAAGTCTTCGTCACGAAAGCAGCGCGCAATCTGAAAATACTTATCCAGACCCGCGATCATGCACAGTTGTTTGAAGAGCTGTGGGGACTGTGGCAGCGCAAAAAACTTTCCCGGCTGAATCCGTGCCGGCACGATGTAGTCCCGCGCGCCTTCGGGAGTGGACTTGATCAGAATGGGTGTTTCAATCTCAGTGAAACCTTGCTCGTCCATGTAACGGCGAATCTCCGCCAACACTCGATGCCGCAAACGAAGATTTGCCTGCAGCTGCGGCCGGCGCAAATCAAGATAGCGATATTTCAAGCGCAGGTCTTCGCTGGCCAGGGCTTCCGAACTCTGCGTTTCGAGTTGAAAAGGCAGAGTACGCGCGTCGTTCAGGACCAGCACCTCGCGCGCCTGGACTTCGATCTCGCCGGTACCGAGTTTGGGATTGCGCGCCGTTTGGTCGCGCAACACGACCTCGCCGCTAACCGCGATGACGTATTCGCCACGGACATCCTTCGCCTTCGCATGGGCTTCGGGCGCCTTCTCTTCGTTGGCGACAATCTGCGTGATGCCGTCGCGGTCGCGCAAATCAATGAAGGTGAGCGGCCCGAAATCGCGGCGGCGCGCGACCCAGCCCATCAGCGTCACAGTCTTCCCCACGTCTGCTACCCGCAAGGCGCCGCAGGAATGTGTGCGCTGCAAGTTTCCCAGGTTATCCAGCATGTGTAGATTCTATGGTTTCCCGTTGCTCAACAATCTCGATCCGGTTTCCACCAGGATCACGCACGTAGAATCGCGGTACACCCGGTATGGGTCGGTCATCCGCTATGATTTCCACACGCGCGTCCTGAAGGCGCCTCTCGGCCGCGCCCAGGTCCACAACCGCAAAGCAGATGTGACGCGAACTCAACGACCCATCCGCTCCGTCTTCGATCGACAAGTGCAACTGCACCGGGCCGATCTGGTACCAGGCGCCACTTTTGCGCGTTCCCAAAGGCTTCGGCAACTCTTCCAGGCCGAGTACTGCGCCGTAGAATGTTTTTGTGGCCGCTTCGAGATCGGGCGGAACGGTCACGTTCACATGATGGAGTTGCTTGATCATTAGACCACTAGACAGGCAGGAATGCCTGTCCTACCTAGGCGCCCAGTTTGAAGTGGGGATTCTCAATTATGCCGAACACGTTTCCGAAAGGATCCTTCACTGTCGCCACCTTGATTCCGCCACCAACGTCCTGAACGTCTTCATGCCTGGTTGCTCCCAGTTTGATCACCCGGTTCAAAGCCTCTTCGGCATTATCGACACCCCAGTAGGCAACCACACCGTCCGCCTTCTCGGCGGAAAAATTCTCGGCGGGCTGTAAACCAAGCTCATAGCCACCGACATTAAAGCCAACGTAGAACGGCTCATCAAAGTACGGTTTGATTCCCAGCACGGAGTTGTACCAGCGCTTCCCTTTATCGATGTCATCGACGTGATAGATAGCGGTGCGTAATCCCTGAAACATTGTCACTTCTCCTCGCGGCCTGAACTGCAGCCCGATCGATCATAAAACTCCGGGCGAAAAACGAAGCTTGCTCGGCGCCCTTGCATAAACTTCATTCTGGAAAACTTGCAGTCAGGAAGGCGGGCTTGCCCCCGCTCTTGAACCGGAACGCACGCAACTCGTCCGGTCTATTCCTCCCTTGCCGCAGATCGCTTCGCGAAACGCTCGACTTCATTGAAGCGCTCTTCAGTATTGGTCTCGCCTTGCGGTTTGACGGCCAGGTACTCATTGAACGCCGCCGATCGATTTCGCGGGATGCTGAGTGATTGCCATTCCGCCGATCGAAAATGCTTTGCCAGAAAAACTATCTGCCCAATGTGTTGAGCGTAATGCGTCAACTGCCGGTTAATCGCCTGCACAATCGTGTGTGGCTCGCCACGAATCATCACTTGCTTTTCGAAGTCAGCCGGTTGCAAAGGCTCAAGCGCATTGAAAAGGCACTGCCAGCCCTTCTCCCAATACACGCGAATTTCGTCTTTGGTTGTTTCCGGCCCAATCACAAATTCCATATCGCGATCGCGGTCCGGCTTTTCGCCGTCGGTGGTCAGGAAATCCGTCCAGCGGGAAAACATGTTGCCGGCGATGTGTTTCATGATCACGGCAATGCTGTTTGATTCCGGGTCGAGCGTAACGAAGTATTCTTCGTCCTTGAGTTGATCAAGCGCTTTCTCGGCCAGCTTCTTGTAGGCACGAAAGCTCGCGATGGCATCGTCAAGATAGTGTTGGGCCAGTGATTGGTTCATAGTTTTGCGATTAGCCTACGATCATGGGTTTCGACTTCCCGAAGACGCATTAACCTCAATCACCCACCGGGATGTCGATGCGTCTCCTCAATTCCGCCACGGCACTCTCGCGTTTTACGTTGCGCTGTTCACCCGACTCCATGTCCTTGATGGCAACCTCGCCGCGCGCGCGTTCGTCTTCACCGACCACCACCACAAAAGGAATGCCGCGTCCTGAAGCATACTTGAATTGCTTCGCCAGCTTGTCGGCTTCCGGATAAAGATCGACGCGCAAACCTTCGCGCCGCAACTCTTCGGCCAGCGCGATCGCGTCCGTGATCGATTCTTCATTCCAGATGCTGACCATGACGTCGGCAGGCGAAGAAATTAATGCGTTGGGAAACATCTCGCGCTCAGTCATCACGACGATGATTCGCTCCAGGCCGAGCGAGAACCCGCAGGCAGGGACATTTTCCCCCAGAAACATTCCGACCAGGCTATCGTAACGCCCGCCGCCGCCGAGGCTGCCGGGGAGATCTTTTACGCTAATCTCCATGATGGCGCCGGTATAGTAGGACAGACCGCGCGCTAAACTCGGATCGATCTCAATGCTCGCAGCGCTACCGCCGGCCTCGGCAAACTTCATAACTGAGCGAAGTTCATCAACGCCCCTGGCGCCTGGCTCATTGTCACCTACAAACTCAACCAGCCGTCCGAGGATGGCCGCGTTCAGGGCTTTTCGCTTTTGCGCGGCGTTTTCTCCGGCAGCGATTTCAGCCGCGTGCTCAAGCGCACCCAGCTCAACAAAGAATTTAAGCAAGTTGCTACCCGCCACCGCCTCAATACCTCGGTCTCTAAACTCTTTTTCCACGCCTTCCTGCCCGATCTTGTCCAACTTGTCGAGCGCAATCAGCGCGGCCTCCTCTTTCTCGAGGGATATTCCGGCTGATTGCAGCACCCCGCTTAAGGTGTCTCGATGATTTAACCTGATCGTGAAATCGTTGAAGCCGAGGTTCGTTAATACTTCACTGGCAGCGGCGCAAATTTCAGCTTCAACCAACATTGACTGCGAACCCAGCACGTCCACATCGCACTGATAGAACTCGCGAAACCTGCCTCGCGCCGGCCGATCCGCTCGCCAGACGGGCTGAATCTGATAGCGCTTGAAAAACTTTGGCAGCTTGTCGCGATACTCCGCAACCACGCGCGCGAGCGGCACGGTCAGATCGTAGCGCAGTGCCAGATCCGCTTCACCGGTCTTCTCATGCACGCCGCGCTTGAGGATTTTGAAGATGAGCTGGTTACCTTCTTCGCCATACTTGCCCATCAACGTTTCGATATTCTCTACCGCCGGTGTCTCCAGCGGTTCAAAGCCGTAACGCTCGTAAACTTCCTTTATGACGCCGATGACGTATTCGCGCCGCCGCACATCCGCGGGCAGAAAATCGCGCATGCCGCGCGGTGGCTGGGTATTTGCGGAGGGCATCAGGCGTTCCGGTAAAAAGTCTGGATTGAAGCGCTGGAACTCGTCGCTCATCATAACCTGAATTCTTTGACGCCAGAAGGAAACAGCCGGATAGAATTAGTTTAGTTTAGAACTCGTCCTCTACCTGCTTCAGATCTCATTCACACCGCGGCTTTAGCCCGGTGGAAAAAAGCTTCTTACAATCCGGAACCGTTTCAACGGTTTTCGCGAGCGGTTTTTTCCAAAATATAACGCCGGAGCAAACCGTTGAAACGGTTCCTACATTAAGGAACTTGCCGTGACACCGGGCTGAAGCCGCGGTGTGAATGAAACTCAGAAAGCAAATGAGCCACTAGCAGCCGGAATAGACTGGACAGCGAGCCGCTTTTGGAAATAATTGCTACCAGTTACAAACACGATCATGAGTTCTGCGTCCATCGCCGAAAACTTCGTGGCCCCAACCACCCCGGCATCTATCATTGTGCCGCTCAGAAATGTCCTGCTGACACTGACCTTGACCATCAGCAGCCTGGCACTGGCGGGATCCCTGTGGCGCGAACAAGGCTACGAAATGCTGATCGTGACAATGGGCTGGCCCCATGTGATCCTCGGTTTCGTTTTCTACTTTGGCAAAGTGATGCGTGGCGAAGCCAAAGCCCGCGGGGCTTTTGTCTTGCTGGCATTGTTTACGCTGGCAATCTGGATTGTTCACTACAACTACGCCATCACCGGACTGATTTACCTGTATTTTCTTTACCACGCGTTTCGAGACGAAATCACGGTTTACCTCCAGACCCGCGCCCGCCACCGGCCCGGGCCAGGAGTCTACGCCGTCGCCGGAGTTGGACCGGCGATCCTTTTGATTTTGCTGATTCCGCAACAACAAAACTTTCGGCACGACCTGCGGCGCATCGAGGTCAACGACGCCCAGGTGCAACCGGCCGGGACGCTCATCTCGTTCAAGCCGGTGCCGAACTCGCGCGGCCGCGATTTCTACTTCTATTTGCAGGCGCCGCACACTGCCGGCCTGCGCGCGTTCACAACGCCGGCAACAACTGCAGACGTGCACAGCACCGGCGAGGTTTTGGTAAACGATCGCGCGTGGCCGCAGGCTGCTGACCTGGTTTTCCGGCCACACTACGCAAATGAATCAGCCGCTGTTCCCGTTCCGTCTGGCTCGGATAACGGGACGGTGCCGGTGTTACTGACCGGCGGACATCGCGTGGGCCAGACATTCAGGGCTGAACAGAATAACCTCGACGGAATTTGGCTACCCATCAATCGACTGGACGCGGGTGCAAACCCGACAAACATATATTTTCATCTCGCGTCGCCACCGCTGCTGCCTTATTCGACAGCCATTGCTGACATTCGGCTGATCCTGATCGCGCTGGTAGGGGCACTGGTCATCTGGAAGTTGCTGCCGAAGCGCGGCCAAAGCAATCAGTTATGGATCTATCTGTTGGTGATTGCCGGCGGCTTTGCGTTTACGCAAATAACGCTGAAGAGTTCGAACAACGCCGGCTATTCGTTCCCGCTGATCTTTCAGTTCGTCGTAGTGTTTCATTATTGGAGCTGGTACGTTTTTTCCTACGACAAGTTGCGCACGCTGAAGGGCGCGCCCACCAGACCGAGCATCAGTCGTTACGACGCGATGCTGGCAAGTCTTCGATCTGCCTGGAACTTCACCACGGTTATGGTTTTGCTGAATCTGGTTTCGGGAATGGGAGTGGTCTGGTACTACAAACTAAACGGGCCGCCGGCTCTGCGGTTTCCGTTTGACTACAACTATTTCCTCTACTTCCTGGTTTTCCATGTGACGTTCAGTTTCAATCCAAAGCCGGGCCCACCGGCTGCGTTGTCAGAGTCGCGAGCCGTTCGAACCTAGCGAGGCTCTTCTTCGCGATAGAATTGGGAAAAGCGCACATAGTTTTGCCAGAAGAGATTGAGACTTCCGACCTCTTCATCGCTCAATGCCCGCTTCACTTTTGCCGGCAGTCCCATCACCAACGAGCGTGGCGGGATGATCGTCCCCGGAGAGATCAATGAGCCGGCCGCAACCAGCGATTGCGCGCCCACCCGCACATCGTCGAGGACAATCGAACCGATGCCAATCAACGAGCCGCGCTCCACGTAACAGCCGTGCAGCGTGACGCTGTGGCCTACCGTAACTTCGTCTTCGAGGACCGTTGGATACTCGCCGGTGCGCGTGTGAATTACGGAGTTGTCCTGGACGTTCGTGCGGTTGCCGATGCGAATGTAGTACATATCGCCGCGCAGGACCGTGTTGCACCACACGGACGACTGCTCCCCGAGATGCACGTCACCGATAATCTGCGCACTCTGATCGACGTATGCCGTGTCATGGATCTGCGGATGGACCCCGCGAAATGAACGGATCATGTCGTATTCTGGTCTCAGCTCGTTATTATTTTTCTTCGCCGATGCCTTCTTCATTGGATAGATTACTTACTTACAGTCTACCTCAAGTTACAATCGAGCCATAGGTTGCTCGCGGTTTGCACTGGTTCACCTTCAACTCCGACTTTGGCGCACCATGAGGTCCGCGGCAGCGAGGATCGCACATTCTTTAGCCGCGTTCAGGCGGCTTTCCCGCAGGGTTACTAGACCGGGCGTTTTACGCCCGGGTCTGAACGCGCCTCGAAATCCAAAGCCCGTTTCAGCGGGCTTAATGACTGAGGCTTCAGCCATGATGCTAGCGCTGATGATTGTAAGCACGCTGAAAGCGCGCTAAATGATCAGTGTGCGTGACCGAACCCAGCGCTAAAAAGCGCTGGGCTATCAACCCTTCGGGAAAGCCGTCTGAAGACGGCTGGAGGACAGGAAGCATCAAGGCCGTTTCAAACTGAACAGATACCCGCGGCTTGACGTTCATCACTGGCCGTGCCAGATTTCGCCTCGTGGTAAATTCCGTAGACCGAAAATCGCTTTGGGCAATCTGCTTGCTTCTGGCCACATCCGCCTGCGGCAATTCGCTTTACAAGGTGAAGCCGATTGTTGACTTGCCTCCGATGTCGGCAACCGCGCCGGCCACTAACCTCGGCGGCTTAACATTGCGCGCTGCGCCCCTTCTGCTTGACGAAGAAAGCCAGGAGTTGTTTGAAGCCAACCTGCCCTTGAGCGGCTTGTTGCCTGTGCGAGTGGAGATGGTTCACAACAGCGGCGAGACTATCGAACTTAAGAAAGTTCGCTTTCGCTTGCACGATGGCGAAGGAAATGAATGGAAAATGATCTCTGCCAGACAAGCAATTGGGCGCATTTTGAAAGCGAATGAAGTCTACGCGTACAATCCTCAATCGCGCAAAACATTTGAAAAAGAGTTTCGCGCCTACGAGCTCGATTCAAAGTCCCCGTTGACGCACTCGGAACGCCGGCGTAGCGGCTTTATTATTTTTCAGGCCCCAAAAAAAGCGGCCCTGGCGACGCCGCGCGGCCTCGTGCTCTCAATCGAAGGCCTGGCGCAACCGGCAACCTTAACCCTTAATTGATAGTAGAATTACTAATCATCTTTCGAAAGGAAATAAAAACAATGCCCCCGGAAGCACAACCGCAAGGACAGCCAACCCCAGCTCTTTTATTCGACACTCTCAATGCCCATCAGCGAACCGAAGCGATCAAGACGGCGATCGAATTGAGTTTGTTTACCGCAATTGCGGAAGGCAAAACGACTATCGCGCAGATCGCTGCAGCCTGTGACGCTTCCGAACGCGGTACGCGCATACTCTGCGACTACCTGGTCATCATTGGTTTTCTGACAAAAGAAGATGGCCGTTACGGGCTGACCCAGGATTCAGCAGTGTTCCTGGACAAGCATTCGCCGGCCTACATGGGTGGCGTGATTGACTTCATACTCTCGCCGATGTTAACCGAGAATTTCAAGCAACTGACGACCGCAGTTAAGAAAGGTGGCTCGGCTGCCGATCAAGATACGGCGCTTGAGCCCGATCATCCGGTCTGGGTCAAATTCGCGCGCGCCATGGCGCCGATGATGGCCATGCCGGCACAACTACTGGCGCCACTGGCCGATCCTGAGGCCAACCGGAAGCTGAAGATCCTGGACATCGCCGCGGGTCATGGATTGTATGGTATCGCCTTCGCCAAGCGGAATCCGCAGGCCGAAGTTACGGCGCTCGATTGGGCCAATGTGCTCGAAGTCGCAAAGGAAAACGCGCAAGCCGCGGGCATCTCTGATCGTTATCACACTAAACCCGGGAGCGCCTTCGCCGTTGATTACGGCACTGGTTATGACATTGTTCTGCTGACGAACTTTCTGCATCACTTCGACGTGGCAACGTGCGAAACGTTGTTGCGTAAGGTCCATGCCGCATTGAAAGATGGCGGCCGTGCAGTGACGCTTGAATTTGTTCCCAACCCCGATCGTGTATCACCTCCACAGGCTGCGGGCTTTAGCATGATGATGCTGGGGATGACGCCGGGCGGCGACGCGTATACGTTTGCCGAACTCGAGAGCATGTTCCACAACGCTGGCTTCGCCCGCAACGAATTACACGAGCTGCCGCCGACGATTCAGCGCGTAGTGATCAGTCATAAATGACGGGTGCGAGATTAGTGGCGCCCGCGCTTCATGGTTAAGGCACATGAGGAATCCAGATAGAAGAGTAATCTTCGCCTCCGTTATTATCGCGGCCCTCGCGCTGGTTTCTTTCGCGCAGACCGAGGTTGGTTACCCGGAGCTACCGAACTTTCACCAGGTAAATCCGCAGCTCTATCGCGGCGCCCAACCAATGGCCGGAGGCATAAACAAACTTGCCGCGCTGGGCATCAAGACGATTGTGAACCTTCGCCGTGAAGACGATCACACCCGCGCCGAAGCTAAGGCTGCGCAAGCGTCAGGCCTGCGTTATTTCAACGTCCCAATGCCCGGCACTTCCAAACCAACGGATGAACAGATGAACCGGGTGCTGGCAATCGTGAATGCACCCGAAAACCAGCCGGTGTTCGTTCATTGCCAACGCGGAGCCGATCGCACCGGCACCGTGATCGCGTGTTATCGCATACTGAAGGACGGCTGGACCGCTCGCCAGGCAAAAAAGGAAGCCGAGCATTACGGCCTGTACTGGACCCAGTTTGGCATGAAGGACTACATCGAGGATTTTTATAAGCAGCACCAGAATAGACTCGGTAGATGAAGTCCAGTCATTGCCTGGTATTGTTGATGCTCAGCGCCAGCACGTCATTCATGGCGCAGAGTGCCGCACGCTTTGCCGGGGCGGGTAACTTCACATCTTTCAAATCCAGTGAAGAATTTCCAACGAGTGTCGCTGAGCCCAGGCGGCTCCAACCCTTGCCGAGATCAAGGTAGATCGGCACCAGCATGCGAAAGTCTTCAGACACGCCGGACTGTGTGATCCGGCCAGAGAGGGTGTTGCCCGTGATTTGATATTCAAATTTGTATGAGGGTATTTCGGTTCCGTAGACCCACTGATTGAAAAACCAGTCCATGCGGCCGTTATTGTCCAAATCCATCTGCTTAGTCATGTGCTTTTCGACGGTGCGCTTCAGGTCCTCAGTGGAAACGTCTTCGTTGTAATGCGATTTTATGAAGTCCTGCATCATTGCCATGAAACGCTTATCACCGTCTTTGCGCGAGTCGAACATCATCTGGCGCAGCATATGCAGAATGTACGCGCCTTTCGGATACACCAGGAACTGGTAGGCAGCCATTGTCTTACCGCCGCTCAGACGAGATCCCTGCGTGACAGGGCCGACCGTGTATGGTTTGATATCATGCGTCTGAGGCCGTGCCTGAGTAATGCGATCGCGTTGGGTATTCCAGAAATCCACGTACTTTTTCTCGTCACGCAGGATGTATTGGATATAAAGCGAGACCGAGAACTCGGCGAAGCCTTCGCTCATCCACTGATCGCGATAGGATTTCCAACCCACCATATGTCCCCACCACTGGTGAGCAATCTCGTGCGGCGCAACGTATTCGAAGAAATCGGCAGTGGCAAAGCGAATGTTACCGCCAGTGGCCATGTAACGCTGGGTCGGATCCATAAAAGCTGTGAACGGCATATAAATGAGCGTCGGCCAGGCCTGGCCGAAATTCGGAGCGGGCTGCTGCGTCAGGGCTATTCGGGTAAACGGCAATTTACCGAAATAGAGGCTGTAAAGTCGCGTCGCGTTTTGCGTATCGGCCAACATGGAATTCGCCATTCCACTGGTGGACATCGAGGCGACTTCCGCCGCGTTGTTCATAAAATACGGCAACGCCTCGTTCGAATAGAACTCGATCTTGTAACCAGTCTCAGGATCAATTAATTCTTTCTTCTTAAAACTTCCGTAATTGAAGCCCGCCACTGCCAGGGCGTTTTCGCCGCTGGACCATTTTGCCACCATCAGATCGCCATCCGGCGTTTCCGGCGCGATGGGCGCGCCGGTGCCGATCAGAGACTTGCTCTTCGGATAGCGGAAAGTAACGTTGAAAGTGGCGCGATCGCCAAAGGCGGTGCCTTCGTTGTTCGGATACCAGGTGAGCCGCGCGCCCGGATTAACAAAGTAGTTGCTGCCGCCCACGTCAATGAGGGCGTCGCCTCCTCCATATTCAAAGTTCAGCTTATAGCTCTTGCCGGCTTCCAGCGGCGTCGGCCAAATGACCCCAAAGTCCGCGTCCTCATCCTTGTTCTCCTGCACGAACGTCAGATCATGTCCCTGTTCATCACGCACGCGTGCTACGCGTAAAGAATAGAAAAGGCGGAAGGGCAACACGCGCGCGCCGGCGTCCAACGCGCGGAAGGTGACCGTATCGTTGGCAACGAATTTAGTGCCCCGGATGCCGCCATCAATTTCATGATGCGTGATGTCATAAAGGCGATGATCTTCATCACTCGAGGCCGTACCCTGGGCGTACTCCTCCGCGCGGTGGAAAGCCGTCCAAAGGCCGCGATCAGTTTCACCGTAGCTCGACAGCAACACTTCCTCGGGTGAGACGCTGGGAATACCCAGCGCGTCGTACTGAAAAATCAGCTTGTTGTATTTCTTTCCGTTAATGAATGCCGTGAAGAAACCCGGACGGTTTGGGTTGAAGAGATCAACCAGGGTCCGCAGCTCTAGATTCCGGCGCAAGGTTTTGCGCAGCAGGAACTGGTTTTCGCGATAATTATCCCGCGCCCGAGATGCCTGCGCTCCATTAGCGCTCATCTGAGCCTGCGCGGACGACTTTATCTCGTCGAAGGTACGGTCACTAAAACGCAGGACGAGCTTATCGAACGATTCGGCGAGCGTCGGCTTGTTTGTGTAGAGCGTCAGGCTGTGCTTTTCGGCGTTTGTCGGCGGCGTCAGCGTGACTTCACCATCGCCGAAGAAGACCGCGCCGACAGTACGGTTCTGGACGGGAGGTGCGAAATAGAGTTCGCCACTGCGCAAGGTGAACGTGGCTGCGTCACGCTTGAGCACCAAATTATTTACGATTGCGTACGGGCCCTGAAAATCCTGCTGGCCTTTCCCCATTTGCCGCAATTCCTGGTAGACCGGGTCAGAGTTAGGCTTCGGGCCGGCGGTGGTAACCGTTACCGCGGCTTCAACCGGCGCGATTTGTAATTTGATGTCAACGGCGACGGCGGCATCGTTGACTTTGACCTCGTCGCGTCGTCCTTCGCTGAAACCCTGCGCCGAGACGGTGACGGAATATATTCCCGCCGGCAGGCCTTCAACCTTATATTGTCCCTGCTGGTCGGTTACGGCCGTGAGGGTCTGATTAGTCCCCAGGTCGGTTACGGTGATGGCGGCGCCAACCACGGCTGCGCCTTGTGGGTCAGTCACTTTTCCCTGGATGCTCCCGCCGGCGCTGTGCGCCACCACTAAGGGTAGTGCCAGCAAAGACAGGCAAACCATCAATAGAAGCGTCCTAAGCTTTATTCGTTTCATTGACGCACCTCGGTAAGGAATCAATCCAAAGAGAAGACTTGTAGAGTCCGGGGGATTTTTGATGCTGGCATTATTGGCCCCAGCGGCCAGCCGGTCAAGCACCTCCGCCGGTTGTTGTCAGCATCGCGGCCGCGTGGCATTCTGTGACAACCAATGCTCCTGGGAAGCAAGACAAAAATCCGCTTGCTGCGCCGCATGGGCGAAGCAATTGCGGACTTTGACATGATCGCAGATGGCGATCGCATTATGGTCTGCCTCTCCGGCGGAAAGGACAGTTACACGCTGCTGGATCTGCTTCTGGACGTGCAGCAGCGGGCGCCGGTACGCTTTGATCTTCTGGCGGTGAACCTGGATCAGAAGCAGCCGGGCTTTCCCGCTCATGTGCTGCCGGAATATCTGGCCAAACTGAACGTTCCCTTTCGCATTGTCGAGCGCGATACCTACTCGGTGGTGAAGCGAGTGGTCCCCGAAGGCAAGACTTATTGTGCCGTCTGTTCCCGTCAGCGGCGGGGCATCCTTTACGACATCGCGGTCGAGGAAGAATGCACGAAGATCGCGCTGGGCCATCATGCCGACGACATCATTACAACTTTTCTGCTGAATCTTTTTTACGTTGGAAAGATGAAGGCGATGCCGCCGGTGCTGCGCTCGATCGACGGCCGTAACACGATCATTCGACCATTAGCATACTGCCGCGAACGGGACCTGGCCCAGTTTGCGGCGGAGCAGCAGTTTCCGATCATTCCCTGCGATTTGTGCGGCTCGCAACCGAATTTGAAACGGGCGCGCATCAACAGGCTGATTGCCGAGCTGGAGAAGGAGAACCCTCACATTCGCGGCTCGATGCTGACGGCCCTGGGAAATGCGGTTCCGTCGCATCTGCTCGATCCGCAACTCTTCGACTTCAGGGAACTTGGCGCGGGCACCGGCGATGTGGAATCTGAGCTCGACCTCGTGCTCGGGCATACCGACGCGGAGCCGGCCATGGTTTCACTTTCATCACTGACGGTATGACGAGCCCGGCCCAGAAGCGTGAACTCGACTTGAGCGGCTTCCCTCCCGGCACAGTCACCGAATACACGACACTCGTTTGCCTGGCGTGCATCTTCGACATCTTCACCAAACAACTCGGACTGGCGCCGCGCACCGCTTACTCAGAAATCAGACGTTATGCTCCCAGCGTCGAAGAAGTCGCTTCGCCGCGTGCCATGCGGCCGTTTTTCGATAGCGAGGAAAAGAATCCGCATTGTCCCTACTGCAACGCGGCGAAGCGCTGGCTGGCTCGCTTTGATACTTATCGCATTGAGGGCGGGAAAACGACCGATCCTTCGCGCCGCGCGCTTACCAAAAAACTTCCCGTTAAAGACGACCAGTTTCTGATGCTGGAAAAGAAATCCGACGCCCGGGCGATCTTCTTCGACTGGCTCGACACGCTGGGCCAAAACCTGGATTTCGACGATGACACCTGGTTGATAGGAGCGGCGCGGGCGTTCCTCGAGCGCCGCGACCCCAAGCAAGACTGGGAGGAAGTTTTTCAGGACTTGCGAACGCTGCGACGCTCCAGTCGTTTGCCGGAAGGATGGGAGCGCGATGGCGGGCGGTTGTTCCTGGCGCCAGATCTCTACGGTGAAGTACTTCTGGTCCAATATCTGGTCAGCCGCTCGCACGCGCATGGCGGCTACACCATGGAGGGACGCTTGACGCTCATGGATTTGCTGCGTCGCTTGCGCTATGGCGGTTACGTCGACTCGCTCGGAATCACCGGGCAGGACGCGGGCGAGGTGTTCGAGAAGCTGGTGGCCCACCTTGCGGGTGAAGATCCAGCAACAGGCGAAGAGCCAAAGAGCCGCGCTGCGAAGGCCGGGAAAGTTGGGAAAGTTGCGAAAGGTAGCGCGGCAAAGTCTGCCAAAAAGAAACGCGCTGCACCGAAAAACTCTGGCCAGCCCCAAGGTGAACTCCGCAGTGAAACTGTCAAACTCTACTTCATAGTGGACCGTCGCGATTTCCTGGAGAAAGTGAAAACCGTTTACGCGCGCTATGCCAGTTAAAGGAACATTGAAATACCGAATAACCCTCCTCTGATTAGGCGGAGGTGCGAACGGACCCTATAAGAATTATAGTAAATATGATTGGCATTTATATGGTAATGGAGTATCAATCTACCTGAGAACGGAGGATACACATTCATGGGTTCAGCACAAACATCTTCTACCAGCAAGGTTATGACGTTTATGATCGATGACGTTACGGATCGTGTCTTGGAAGAACTTAAAGCGAAACTTGGTAAAACTTCGAAAGCTGAGGTTTTGCGGAAGGCTATCGCCTTACTAGAGGTTGCCACCGACGCCGATCAAGAGGGCGGAATTGCGACTTTGGACTCCAAGGGTAATATTAACCAGAGAATCAAATTGGTCTGACGTTGAGTACTCCTCACGAGCAGCTAGATCTGACCGACCAAGAAGCGCGACTCCGCTTTGAGGAGGGAATAGTCCGCGTTGAAGGAGGCAGAACGGACATAGCCCTCCGGCGGCGCATGGCTAATTGGCTGCTTATTCTCTTTTCAGTAAATACGGGCGGTGCACTGGCAATGATCTTTTTGGTAGGCTTTGGTCTGATGTCTCATCGGATAAGGTCATCATGTCCGTTCTGGGTGCAACCGTGGTCGAGGCAGCGGCAATGCTCGTAACTGTAACGAAATACCTTTTTCCACCCCAGCCGTAGCTTGCACCCGCGCCAAGCTCACTAAACGAAGTTCCACTCACTCACGGGCTTCATCAGGCGACAGAATCAAAACCTAGATCAACTCACCCGCCGCCGGTTCTGGAGGGCGAAGTGCGAACTTTTCCGTCCAGCGAATGCGACCCGTAACCTGCATCACTACAAACAACGTGACTATCGAGCCGATGGTAATCGCCAGGCCCGTGAATCCCTGCAAAAAGAAAGCGTACGAGAACATCACCAGATAAACGAACTGCGCGATCGCCGCTTCTCTGGTGGCAAAGCGCAGCCCCACCACCAATCGCAGATAGCTGACCACCAGAAACACGGAGACGACCGAGGCCAGCACAAAGGCCAGGTGTATCGACACGTGATCCACCAGATAAGCCATCAATAGATGAAATGAAAAGAACGCCGCCGCCAGAAAGAAATAGTTCATCGGGTGCAGATCGATACCGCGCATGGTGGTAATGATGAGCATCAGAAAGAAGAAGAAAAAGAGTGACACCGGCGCAAAGAAACTGATCTTGCCGGCTAACGGTCCAGGCTGAAGCTTCGCCGGCATGACCATCGCGATCTGATACCCGGACATAAGATTCTTGTAAGACCAACTCAAGTTCCAGCCATTGCCGGTCTCATGTTTTTCCGAAGGCGATATCGTGTTGTCCGGGAAGTCAATGCCTTTGAAGTTGGTCTTCATATTGAGCGAAAAGTCCTTCACCTGGGCGACGTCACCACTGCCAAAGCTGTAGCGCCACTCGTTAAGCCCTTGCGAACGGTACGCAACTTTCAGCGTTGTCGTGCTGCCTGGACCGACGCGCGCCACGCCGCTGGCGGAGTTTTTCTCGTTCGTAGTCGGCACTGTTACATCATTAATCGCAAACACCAGGTCATCGTAAATTGCCTGCGAGGCGGGGAAATTGAAAGTGAAGGTAACCTGTTGTTCTTTGTCAGTGGTGTTGCGAAAAGCATAGAGGCCCGCGAAACCAACTTTGTAGGTGCTGTACCAGAGCAAACCTTTCTGTCGATGTTCCAGGTCGAGGCCGACATCGATGTGGCTGCTTTCCAGCGGCAGCGGCAGGCTCACCTCCT
>DASXRU010000107.1:0-6631 GCA_036506395.1 Pyrinomonadaceae bacterium
TACATTCGCGACGTGGCGGCCAGCATGACCCGGCCCGTAAAAGAACTGAAAGGCTTTCAGCGCGTTACGCTTCAACCCGGTGAGAAAAGACGCGTCGAATTTGTCTTGACGGGTGAACACCTGGGATTTTGGAATCGCGAGATGCGCTTTGCGGTCGAGCCAGGCGAGTTCAAGGTGATGGTGGGACCAAACTCGGAGGATCTCATCGAGACAAAATTCGAAGTTCTGTGACGCTGATGCCAGATTTATACCGCGAAGCGGTTACGACCTCCAGCCCAACGTTGTCGCTGCGGCTGCGTTGGGTATAGACGTATGGATGGGAGGACGCAACCCCATCGAGGTTGCGTCGGATCGCAATCGATACCCAGGGTAGCCGCGGCGGCAACCCTGGGCTGAAGGTCACAACCGCTTCGCGGTAGGTTGCTGCTACACCGGTGACTTAGGTCCCAGCGAAAATGAACTCAGTCAAAGGTGATCCATCATCCGGTTCGCGTCCGGCCCTGGCAGTTCTCTTCCTGCTCTTCACTTGCGCTTCACTTATCACCTGGCCTCAAGGTTCGACGGCGGTCCACTCTCCTGTTCAGCGTGTCGAGGCCAGCCGGCGCCTCTCGCGCGAGGACGAATTACTCCTTGAAGATCTCGAGCAGCGCTCGTTTCGTTATTTCTGGGACGAAGCTGATCCGCAGACGGGCCTGGTCCCGGACCGCGCTCGCATGGATGGCTCGCCGTTGGATGAAAACCATCGTAACGTGGCCAGTATTGCGGCCACCGGCTTTGGTTTGACTGCTCTTTGCGTTGCGGCGGAGCATGGCTGGGTTGCTCCGGCTCAGGCTCGCGAGCGGGTGCGCAACACACTTCGATACTTCAGCACGCGCGCCTTTCAGGAACATGGCTGGTTCTATCACTGGCTGGATGCAAAGACCGGCGATCGAAGATGGAAGAGTGAAGTCTCTTCAATTGACACCGCCTTGCTGCTGGCCGGAATTCTTACCGCCCGGCAGTACTATCGAAAGGACGCAGAAATATTCCGTCTGGCCACGAAGATCTACGAGCGGGTGGATTTTCGCTGGATGCTGAATGGCGATGCGCTGCTCCTCTCGCATGGTTGGAGACCGGAAACCGGTTTCTTGAAACCACGTTGGGACACCTACAGCGAAGATACCATTCTCTATTTACTGGCTATTGGATCGCCGACCCATCCGATTTCGCCCGCATCCTGGTATGCGTTGTGGCGCGACCGTTACCGCTACGAAGGCCACAGCTATTTCACGACCATTGGCGTGCCTCTGTTCATGCATCAATACGCACATGCCTGGATCGATTATCGCAATCGCCGCGAAACCAGAGGCGATCACATTGACTACTTTGAGAACTCAATCAACGCCACTCTGGCGCATCGGGCCTTCTGCATGAACCTGGCCCACGAGTTTCCCGCATATGGGCCAAACGTATGGGGCATCACAGCTTCGGACAGCGCCAAAGGTTATCTGGCCTGGGGCGGCCCGCCGCGCGATCCGGCAATTGACGGCACAGTCGTGCCATCCGCCGCCGGCGGTTCACTGATGTTCACACCGGAGATTTCAATCGCTGCTCTGCGCGCGATGGGCGATAAGTACGGTGATCGAATCTACGGGAAGTTTGGATTCGTTGATGCGTTCAATCCCAACACGAAGTGGGTTGACAGCGACGTGATTGGAATCAATGCCGGAATAATCCTGCTAAGCGCGGAAAACCTGCGAACGGAAAAGGTCTGGGCCTGGTTCATGCAAAATAGTGAGATACCCCGGGCGATGCAGAGAATAGGTCTGTTGCCCTATCGCAAGCATCCCGAATTAGCGGTGTTTAGAGTACCGACTTTAGTCGGGCATTTCTCAAGAAACCAAAAAACCCGACTAAAGTCGGTACTCTAAACACCGATCATCGAGAAGCTGCGTAGGATTTCAACTTCGCTGAACGGCGAAACACGCGGTATCCCCAGGCATTGAGCGAAAGCGCGGGCAGGTTAGTTACTCGTTTGCTCGCGGACGGCGCCGGCGCGGGAGCGTCCGGAGGCAATGGCGGCGCGATATCCGGAGTAACATCCGCAAACCCTGCTCCCCTATCAGCTTCAACAAACCCGGAGAACGGACGATTCGAGAAGTTGATGGCAATTAACATCTCTTCATCAGGCGTACGACGTAAGTAGGTTAATACCCGAGACCCATCGGAATTTCGCAGCCACTCAACTGAGCCACGCCTCAAGGCACTGCTCGAACGGCGCAACGCCATCATCTGTTTGTAGAAGCGCGGAAACTCCGGCCGCCGTTCAGCGATAGGCCAGAACACCGGCAGCTTTTCAAACAAAGCAGGCGCGCCCGATTCAGTCGTATCCCCAACCTCCATCCCGTTATATAGCAGCGGCACGCCGTCAAGCGTGAACATCAAAGCCGAAGCAGCCAACGCGCCCCGCTCCCCGAAACGCGCAATGGCCCTCCGTTCATCGTGATTGTCGGAAAAGCGCATGTGCAATGAACCTCGCGGCCATTCCCTGGATTCCTTTTCCCATTCATCGCGCAGGTCGGAGGCGCGCCCGCGACCCTGCAAGACGTTGGTCAGGGCAGTATGAAGCGGCCAGGAGTAATCAAAGTCAAAAGCTTTGACTAGGAGTTCCGCCTTGTGTCCCTCTGCCAGCATCACGATATCGGGCTTGATCTTGTCTAACTCGGCGCGCGCGTTTTCCCAAAAATCAGTTGGCACTTCCTCGGCGACATCACAGCGAAAGCCATCAAGATCAAACTCGCGGATCCAGTATTTCAACATGTCGGTCATGTACGAGCGCAGGCGCGGATTTGCGTAATTGAGTTCGGCAACGTCGCTCCAGTCATGCGGGTATGTGATCCGGCCACTGGCGTCATGTTCATAAAACTCCGGCCACTTCATCATGACGCTGTCCCAGGAAGTGTGATTCGCCACAATATCGATAATCACCTTCATTCCTCGCCGATGCGCTTCCGTGATCAAACGATGGAAATCTTCTTTGGTGCCGTAATCCGGATTGATGCCGTAGTAGTCGCGCACCGCATACGGACTGCCGATGGTTCCCTTCTTCTTCTCCTGTCCAATGGGATGAATGGGCATCAGCCAGAGTATCGTCACGCCAAGGTCCTTAAGATCGTCCAGCCGGGCGGTAATGCCGTTGAAGTTTCCCTGTGGCGAAAATGCCCGCGGATAGATTTCGTAGATCACGCCATCACGCACCCACTCGGGCGTTGGGCGGGCCGGTTCCCTGGCAACGTCGCGCGCAGCTTGCTGATGTGGCAAGCAAGCGGGGCAGTAGCCCGACCGTAAGGGAGGGCGTAAGGCAGCAATTCCATAAGAGCCCGACGCGAGCAGGAGGGCTGTGATAAGGAACAGAATCTTAGGTCGTTGACCTATCCCTTCATTCATTCGCATCGGCATTTCAATCCTTATTAACTAATCCCGTGCTCGGTACCGGTTGAACTGATTCAGAAACGGTAAACATTTCGTGCGCGTCTCCCGCCAGCACAGCGTCTGCCGGCGCTTCGCGCTCAGCAACGTCACTCACCAGAGTGACCAGCATCGCCGCTATTAGCATGAAGACTCCGCCTGCCATCACCACATAAAGGGGCGCGATCGTACTATTCTCGCCAAAGATGGCGCGGATTACGCGTCCAAAAAAGAGCGAAGCAATGATCTCGGGGATAACGATGAAGAAATTGAAGATACCCATATAGACGCCCATCCGTGCGGCCGGCAATGCTCCCGACAGAATGGCGTAAGGCATAGAGAGAATGGAGGCCCAGGCAATGCCGACACCAACCATCGTGACCAGCAGCACCCATTTGTCCTGGATGAAGTAAACCGAAAGAAGACCAAGGCCTCC
The DNA here is from genome assembly GCA_036506395.1 of Pyrinomonadaceae bacterium. GTDB lineage: Bacteria > Acidobacteriota > Blastocatellia > Pyrinomonadales > Pyrinomonadaceae > DASXRU01. Next base: position 3,884 of record DASXRU010000107.1, read on the forward strand.
GCAAATCAATGAAATCGCATGCACTGTTTTGCGGCTAGTAGCAGCGGCTAATTTGGGAAGCAAAAACGCGACGGCAAAACAGACTATCGAGTAAATGGCAAAGGCATTTCCGCCCCACTCCTGGCCTAACGCGAAGCGTGGATCGCCAGAGTTAGCGGCGCCAAAAACATGGTACGAGGTGGTAAGACCGAAGAACATCCACATGCAGAACAGTCCCAGCCAGGTGAATATCTGAACTATGGCGAGTTGCTTCATCGTCTTCGGCATGTTGGAGAAGGCACTGGAAATCTCTCGGAGTAACTCAGCTACGATTCGAAATATTTTTGCGAGACCAGTAGCGCTGCCGTAAGTCTGACGACGCATGCGCTCAAACTCTTCTATGTTTTCAGGAGGATATTCTTTCGTGGTGAAGACCGTCCACAACACGGCGAGCAGGAAGACAACCGCGCCGATCTTGAAAGAGTACTGCACAGTTAGGGGAATGCCACTGCGCGTTGTGCCGGTCACGCCGTATTGCCGGAACAGGTAGGGGAGGGCGTTTGCAAACGTGGCGCCGATGCCTATAAAGAAACTTTGCATTACGAAGCCGGCGGTTCGTTGGTTAACATTCAGCTTATCAGCAACGAAGGCGCGGAAGGGCTCCATGCTAACGTTGATGCTGGCATCGAGAATCCAGAGCAGTCCCGCAGCCATCCAGAGCGCGGAGGAATCGGGCATGAAGAACAGCGCAATGCTGGCGAGGATTGCGCCGACAAGGAAATAAGGGCGACGCCGTCCCAGCCTGTTCCAGGTTCGATCGCTCATTGAACCGACAATCGGTTGCACCAGCAGTCCCGTCATGGGTCCTGCAAGCCACAGCAACGGCACAGCGTCCGGACTAGCGCCAAGGTACGTATAGATACCGCTCATGTTGGCGAGCTGGAGGCCCCAACCAAACTGAATTCCCATGAAGCCGAAGCTCATGTTGAAGATTTGCCAGAAACTCAAGCGTGGTTTTTGCATTACCAGTCCTCCTCAATGTGCCCGGAACCCAACTCCACGTCGCCTCGTTCCGGCTGTGCCGCCTGATGTGCGGAAGGTCTCCGACCTTCCGGTAGGTTACGACTCCTACTGGGCTACGCCCTATCTTCTAAAATCGGGGCGCAGCCCTATTCACTCCCCGCCATCTCGGAAGGTCATAGACCTTCCGCACATCAGGCGGCCTAGCCGCGAGCCTCCAACACAAAGCTATCTCCGCACAAAGATCGCAGCTGAACGCGAAGGCAGCGCAACCCTTAGTTTTCCGTTCTCCACTTGAACATCTTTGCTTATCCCTAAACGGTCAACCAGCCGCATACCGTTGGCCACGCCCGCCGGCGAGACTTCGAACGCCAGATCCGCCGGCTTGTTATCGTTATTGATAACAACCAGGACGGCCGCATCTTTGGTTGTGCGCGCATAGGCGTACTGCTGATCGGAAGAGTAGAGATTGACCAGGGCGCCACGCCGGAGTGGCTCGAGCTCGGTGTGCAGTCGCGTTAGCTTGCGAATGTATTCGAATAGATCGTTCTCTTCTCTGCTCCGCCCTCCGCTGGAAAAAGCATTTCGTTTGTCGCCGGGAAACCCGCCGGGAAAATCACCGCGTGTGGTCGGCTCATCGGCGCCGGTCATTGCAATCTCGTCACCGTAGTAAAGCTGCGGAACGCCGCGCGTCGTCAATAGAAAAGCGTTCGCCAGCTTCAGGCCGGCTATGCTCGCGCCTTTTTCGCTCATGAAGCGGCCATCATCGTGGCCCCCAAGCAGGGTCACCAGAATGTCGGGATTCGTGTAGAGATAATCCTTCGCCAGCGTTTTGGGGACTTCGTCGAGCTTCTTACCTTCAGCGAATGCATGACGAACCGCGTAGAACAAAGGGAAATCAAGCAGCGAGTCGAGGCCGGAGTCCGCGCCGGCACGCACGTGTCCACCTTGAAAATAAGAAGTGTGAACTACATCGCCGTCCTTCACTTCTCCCACTACTGTGAAATTCGGAAATTCTCGTTTCAAGGCCGAGCTCCAATCATGCCAGAAGGTGTTGGGCACGTACTGCCATGTGTCCATGCGAATCCCGTCGAGCCCGGTCGTGCCAATCCACCACAAAGTATTTTGAATCAGGTAACGCGAAACTTCCCTGTCCTTCTGATTGAGATCGGGTAGGAAGTCCAGGAACCAACCTTCCATCGTTTCGCGCTTCAATTCCTCGACGGGACGCGGATCATGGAGCACCCACGTTTGAAATACATTCTTCAAGTGATGCTCTTTGGTCCCATTGAACCACGTCGGGGTAGGAGGATCTTCAACCCAGGGATGATAGGGACCGGTGTGATTAACCACCTCATCCTGAATGATTTTTATGCCGGAGCGATGTGCAGTCTCAACCAGTTCGCGCAGCTTTGCCGGCGAGCCGAAGTGCTCCTCCACTGCATAAAAGTCCTGAGGGTTGTAGCCGTGAAAGCCTGTACTTGGTTTGTCTTCCTTGTGCTCTATCTGATTGGGATGGTCGTAGTTGTCGTACCACGGGGTCAGCCACACCGCAGTAACACCAAGATTCTTCAGGTAAGGCAGCCTGTCGATAACACCCTGGAGGTCACCGCCGTGATAGTAGAATTTGTTCTTGCGGTCATACAGGCCACGCGATTGCGGCGGGTCGTTGTTTGAAAGATCGCCATCGCAGAAGCGGTCAATCATGATCAGATACATCACATCAGCAGGAGAGAATCCCTGGAAGCG
>DASXRU010000108.1:0-13655 GCA_036506395.1 Pyrinomonadaceae bacterium
GGAGCCGACCGCTGGCTGCTGATTTCTTACGATCGCGACACAATCCGACCGCACACCATGGGCAAGTTTTATGACTTGCTAACGGCGACTGCCCAAAGTCCGGCGATGCTTTTCTATCTCGACAACTTTCAAAGCGTCAGCCCGAACGCACAGCCTGGCCCACGCCCTGGTCAGCGGCCGGGAGCGCGGCAAGGTCCGCTGGCGGCGTTGATGAGGGGCGGAGCAGACAACCGGCCACTCAGCATGAGCAATAATCCGCAGCAACAAAGGCCGCAGCAACAGGCGCGGCGCGGTATCAACGAGAACTATGCGCGTGAATTGATGGAGTTGCACACGCTCGGCGTCGACGGCGGGTATACGCAGAAGGATGTACAGGAAGTGGCGCGCTGCTTTACCGGCTGGACCATCTTCGCGCCGCGTGGCGGCGGTGCAGCCGCAGCGGCAATCATGGGAGGCGCGGCGCGTGACAGAGCGGGCACATTTTATTTCGCCCCGCGTATGCACGACGACGGGGAAAAGATTGTGCTGGGCCACAAGATTCCTGCCGGTGGCGGGTTCAAAGATGGCTTGATGGTGCTGGACATCCTGGCGCACCATCCTGCGACTGCGAAGTTTATTGCCACCAAGCTGGCACGGCGCTTCGTGACGGACAACCCATCGCCGGCGCTGGTCGATCGCGTGGCTGCAGCGTTTACCAAAAGCGATGGCGATATTCGCGAGACTCTAAAGGCGATCTTCTTTTCGCCGGAATTCAATTCGCCGGAAGCTTATCGTGCGAAGATCAAACGACCATTCGAGTTGGCCATCAGCGCCGTGCGCACGCTGGGGGCAGACACCAATGGCGGTCCCGGATTTCATCAATGGATCGCGCGCATGGGTGAACCGCTTTATGGTTACCAGACGCCGAATGGTTATTCGGATGTCGCGGAAAATTGGGTCAATACGGGTTCGTTGCTCGAGCGGTTGAACTTCGGCTTGTCGCTGGCCAGCAATCGCATTCCCGGCACTCGGGTCAACCTGGAGCGATTCGTGGGTGATACGGCAGGGAAGTCGGTGGATAAGGATCGCATCATGGAGCGCTTCCTCAACATCATCGTTCAGGGAGATATTTCGCCGAAGACGAAAGAGGCTTTGTTGAAGCAGCTGGATCAGCAGATAACTCTGCCACCACCTTCGGCTCCGCCGGCAATGGCTGGAGCGATGCCGGGGCAGGCGAACGGCGTTAACGCAGTTGACGCATTCATGCAGGCAACGGATCCCGCGCAGCAGGCCAGACGTCAGCAACAACTAGCGCGAGCTAATTCGGCGGAAATCAACAACCCGGTAGTTAAGATTGTTGGCTTGATTCTCGGCTCGCCGGAGTTTCAGCGCCAGTAAAGCAGGGTGTGGGGTTTAGGGTGTAGGGTGTAGGGTGTAGTGGACAGAAGATGTTTTGCCAACACCCTAAACCCCACACCCTAAACCCCGACTTTGGAGACAACTATGAATCGAAGATTCTTTATCACATCAGGGGGCGTCGCGCTGGCCAGTATTGGCTTGACCAGTGCCGCGCCGTCATTTCTGCAGCGCACAGCGCTGGCGGAAACAATTGACCGCATCACCGGCGGGCGACGGAAGACCTTGATTGCAATCTTTCAGCGTGGCGCGGTAGATGGTCTGAATATGGTCGTGCCTTTTGGAGAGGCGTCCTATTACGATCAGCGGCCAACCATCGCGATTCCGAAACCACAGGGCACGAACGCCGAAGCGGCAATCAATCTCGACGGCTTCTTTGGTTTGCATCCTTCGCTGGCCCCGTTCAAGCCTTTGTGGGACACCAAGCGGCTGGCGATCGTTCACGCGGCGGGATCCCCCGATAACACGCGCTCGCATTTCGACGCCCAGGACTATATGGAGTCGGCCACGCCGGGCGTGAAGTCAACCAATGACGGCTGGCTGAATCGTTATTTGCAAAGCAAGTCTGATCCGGAGAAGTCGCTCTTTCGCGCTGTCTCCTTGACGCAGAACATGCCGCGCGTGTTGCAGGGCCGCGCGCCCGCAGTGGCAATATCGAACCTGGCGGATTTCTCGATTCGCGCCGGGCAGAATTCCGCCAGCGTGCAGGGTGGTTTCGAGGCCATCTATGCGCCGGTTAACGACCTGCTGGGTGGCACCGGCAAAGAGACGTTTGAAGCGGTCAACTATCTGAAGAAAGTGAACCCGGCTCAGTACAAAGCCGAGAATGGCGCGCGATATCCGGGAACGCCGTTCGGCAATGCGCTGCTGCAAATCGCTCAGTTGATCAAGGCGGGTGTCGGATTGGAAGTCGCGTTCACGGATGTTGGCGGTTGGGACACGCACGTCAATGAAGGCAACTCACGAGGGCAACTCGGCAATTTGTTACAGAATTTCAGCAGCGCGATCGCAGCTCTGTACACGGACCTGGGACAGCGGATGGATGACGTCGTGGTTCTAACCATGTCGGAGTTTGGCCGCACCGTGCGCGAGAATGGAGGCCGCGGCACCGATCACGGACACGCGAACGCAATGTTTGTGGTGGGCAACAATGTGCGCGGCGGCAAAGTCTATGGTGATTGGCCGGGGCTGAAGACAGATCAACTATACGAGGGCCGCGACCTTGCATTGACCACCGACTTCCGCGACGTCTTTGGCGAGGTGGCGCAGAAACATCTGGGCACGTCGAACCTCGCTAACGTATTCCCGGGATATGCCACCAGCCCATCGAAATTCCGCGGCGTGCTTGGCTGATTCGTCGCGAAGATTTAAGCCGCGGATAAACGCGGATTGACGCAGATACAGCGAACGATGCTGTGTCTGCGTTTTCTTTTGTCTTATCCGCGTCCATCCGCGTGTATCAGCGGCTACTTATCTGACAATTGCGACGACGCGCAGAGGCCCACCACTGCCGCCCCCAATCTTCATCGGCAGCGCAATCACACTGAAGCCTTTCGCCGGGATTTGACTCAGGTCGGCGAGGTTTTCGAAGGCCGGGATGTTATGTTCGAACAACGCCCGATGGCTTTCAAACAGAGTTGACTGGCCGTAGTCAATACTCGGCGTGTCCAGTCCTATGGCTTTGATGGATCGGTTGGCCACCAACCACCGGGCGGCTTCAGGACTTAAGCCAGGAAAATGCAGTTTGGCTACGGCGGCGGCGCCCCGCTCGTCCGTTCCCATGTACTTCGTGCGATCAGGCCAGTACTTCGCGAAGCCGGTGCGTAGCAGGACGATGGCGCCTTTCGGAATCGCTCCATTCTGGCTTTCCCAGTTCTGTAGATCAGCCACAGATATTAAGTAATCCCGGTTGGCGTCACATTGCTTTGCGACATCGACTACGATGCCGGCGCCCATCAACTGATCGAGCGGAATCTCATCGACGGTGTGGCTGTTAATCGAAAAGTGTTTCGGCGCGTCGATGTGGGTGCCGCCGTGTTCCGGAGCGCAAAACTTATTCGCGGCATAGTAGTAACCTGCGGGTGTCATGCCGTCGTGTTCCTTCTCCAGCTTGAAACCTTCTTCCGTGGGCCAGTAAATGGTTTGGGCGTCGAAAGCATGTGACAGGTCAATGATTCGGCCGGCAGGAAATTCCGGCGTGGTCTTTTGACAGGAAAGAATCAGCAGCGAAGCAAACAGTAATAAGCCGAGCTTCTTCATGTTTTGTCCTCCAGCGATTTTGTCGGCGAACGGCAGTTGTGATTCGCTGCTCAATCTCGCTTAGGAAAACTCTTCTGTCAATGTTTGCGAGGTCAGAACCGCCTGCGGTAGCGGGCGGGCCATATCCCAGAGGTATGTCTTCCGCTAACAAGTTGGCCCGCCCGCTACCGCAGGCGGTTCTGACAACGAGCTGTGGTAAAGTCTCCACGGTTTCTCCCAACAGTCTATTGGAAATTATGAGGCACATGAAGATGCTTATCGCGACCTCGCGCCGCCGGACTGGCGCTGTCATTGCTATAGCCTTTGTTATGATTTTCTCCAACGCCATGATGCTTGCGGCTCAGCAGCAGCTAGCAGCTCCGGTCGCCTATCCACCGCAACTCACCTTAGCCCTGAAGCGAATTCAGCAAGCGGCACTCGAAAGCGATTACGCCTACGCTCAGGTAGCGCATCTCAGCAACAATATTGGCCCACGGTTGAGCGGCTCGCTGCAAGCGCAACACGCTGTCGAATATGTAGCCGCTGAACTGAAGCGTCTGGGCTTGGAAGTCCAGCTCGAAAAAGTGATGGTGCCGCATTGGGTGCGTGGTGAAGAGACCGCAGCGCTGGTCCAGTTTCCGGGTATGGCCCCGAATACAACGCAGAAAATTGTCTTAACGGCGCTGGGCGGCAGCACTGCCACGCCCGCGAATGGACTCGTGGCCGAGGTCGTGGTTGTTAACAATTTTGAAGAGCTTCAGGGGCTCGGGCGCAAGAATGTTGCCGGCAAGATCGTGCTCTTCAACGTCCTGTTCGACAAGCAACTCGCGGCGCAGGGATTCGCCGGTCCGGCCTATGGCCAGGCAGTGGCTTATCGCGGAGGTGGGCCAAGCGCTGCCGCGCGACTCGGCGCCGTTGCAGCTCTGGTGCGATCAGTCGGTGGTGCTGAATATCGTCTGCCGCACACCGGCCAGACCCGGTATGCGGCTGACGCTCCGAAGGTCCCAGCCGCTGCTGTCACTGCGGAAGACGCTGACCTGATCGCGCATTTAGCAGGCCAGGGCCCGGTGAAAATGCGCCTGACTCTAACTCCGCAGTCTCTGCCCGATGTTGTCAGTTACAACGTCATCGGTGATTTGAAAGGGAGCGAACATCCCGAGCAAGTGGTAATCGTTTCCGGCCATCTGGATTCATGGGACCTGGGAACCGGCGCGATTGATGATGGCGCCGGTGTCGCAATCGCGATGCAGACTGCGCAGTTGCTGAAGCAACTTCGTTTGCAGCCAAAGCGAACCATTCGCGTTGTCGCCTGGATGAGCGAAGAAAACAGTCTCAATGGCGGCCGCACCTACGCTGCAGATCACAAAGACGACATAGCGAACCAATTCGCCGCCATCGAAAGCGATCTGGGCGCGGGCCATCCGGTGGGATTCTACGTACAGGGCAAACCCGAACTGCTTCCATTGTTCGAACCGCTGGCAGCGATTCTGCAAAATTCCGGCGCCGGCGTTGTGCGTTTAGTAGATGAAACCGGGGCTGACATTAGCTTCCTGGGTGCTGCCGGCGTGCCTACGTTCGCCCCTATCCAGGATGGGCGCACATATTTCAACTATCACCATACGGCGGCGGACACGCTCGACAAGATTGTGATACGCGAGTTGCAGGAGAACTGCGCCGTGGTAGCGGCGCTGGCCTACACGCTTGCAGATCTGCCACAAGCCCTTCCTCGATAAACTTGCGTCCTACGATTCTGCGACTTGATTCGATCGACTCAACCAACCTGGAAGCCATGCGACAGGCAAAGCGCGGCGCGCCCGAAGGCCTCTGCGTCGTCGCGCGCGAGCAGACAAAAGGAAGAGGCAGGCACGAGCGCGTATGGAATTCGCCCAGGGATGCCGGGTTGTATTTCAGTATCGTGCTGCGTCCGCAAACGGAAGTAAAAGCCTGGCCACTCATTACACTGATGGCCGCGGTCGCGGTTGTGGATGCGCTGCTGGATGCGTGCGGCCTGCAAACAGACATCAAGTGGCCCAACGATATTGTCATCAATGAACGCAAGCTGGGTGGGATTCTCGCGGAAACGGTGGAAACGGATCAGGGACTCGCCTGCGTGCTGGGCATTGGGATCAATTTGACGAAACAGGCAGTTCCTCCGCACCTGCAAGATCGCGCAACCTCGGTAGCAGTGGAAAACGGCCGGGCGCCGGATCCGGAACAACTCTTGCGCAAATTGCTCAAGTCTCTTTCCCGGCGTTACGCGCAACTCGCTGAAGACCAGGGACCGGCGGCTACTATTCGCGATTGGAAGGCCGCGTCTTCTTTTGCCGACGGCAAGCGCGTGCGGGTGGACACGGGGACGGAAGTATTTGAGGGAACCACTCGCGGACTGGAAAGCGACGGCGCATTACGCGTGCAAACGGAGGCCGGCGAGATCAAGGCTGTGCGTGCGGGCGATGTGCAGTCGATTCGTTCGGTCGGCGAAGGATAGAAGGTTCCATGAGCGGGAAACGCATTGTCATTTCCACCTTTGGATCGTTCGGCGACATCCATCCATACATCGCTATCGCGCTGGAGCTAAAAGCGCGCGGACATTCGCCGTTGATTGCTACTTCCGAAGTCTATCGCGAAAAGATGGACGCTGCGGGCCTTGAGTTTCATCCGGTCAGACCGGACGTGCCTTCCTACGATCAGCCTGAAGAGCTGGCCAGGCTGGCCACCGCTTTGATGGAGCCGAGGGGCGGCACCGAGAAAGTCATGGAGCTGTTTCTGGGGAATTTACGAGGGGTTTACGAGGATCTCGATGCAGCAGTCGATGGCGCCGATTTGTTACTAACGCATCCGCTGCCACTGGTTGGGCCGATTGTGGCGCAGAAGCGCGGTTTGCCATGGGTGTCCAGCGTGCTGGCGCCAATCTCTTTCTTCTCCGCCTATGATCCGCCAGTGCCGCCCCAGTTGCCGGCGCTTTACCGTTTGATGAGGCTAAGCCCGCTGTTTGCGCGCGCGGTCATTCGTCTGGCAGTTTTCAAGCTGGAAAAGTTGATGAAGCCGGTTTATCGTCTGCGGGCTGAACTGGGGCTGCCGCGTGGAGCTCAGCCGCTCCTCGCCGGGCAGCACTCGCCGGCCTTGGTGCTGGCGCTCTTTTCGTCGGTCATCGCCAGGCCGCAGCGCGATTGGCCTACAAACACGCGCGTCACCGGCTTTCCGTTTTACGATCGCAGAGACTTTTTTGCTGAGACCGAGACGCCGCCTGGCCTGATGCAGTTTCTTGCTGCCGGGCCGCCGCCGATTGTTTTCACGCTGGGCTCATCTGCTTTTTGGGTGGCGAAAGATTTTTACCGCGATTCGATCACTGCGGCGCGGGCTTTGGGGCAACGGGCCCTGCTATTGATTGGCCACGCGCGGAACCTGCCGCCGGAGCCTTTGCCGGAAGGAGTTGCGGCTTTCGAGTATGCGCCGTACGGCAAAGTGTTGCCGCGGGCCCTCGCCGTCGTGCATCAGGGCGGGATTGGGACAACAGGACAGGGTTTGCGATCGGGCCGCCCGGTTTTGATCGTACCGCACGCTCACGACCAGTTTGACAACGCGACGCGCGTCCAACGACTCGGTTGCGGGCGTATCATGCCGCGACCGCGTTACAATGCGGCCAGCGCGAACAAAGAATTGCGTGCCCTGCTGGAAAACCCGGGCTACGCAACTAAGGCGGAAGAAATATCGAAGCAGGTACAAAGTGAAGACGGAGCTGGCGCCGCGGCGGACGCAATTGAAGAAGTATTGAGCCAGAGTCGCCGAGGGAACTGAACTATGCTGCTAGTTATTGACGCCGGAAATACAAACACTTCACTGGGTGTCTTCAATGGCACTGAGCTGGTGGCGCACTGGCGCTTGACGACCGCGCGAGCGCGCACCGTTGATGAGTATGGCGTGCATGCGCGCAACCTGTTCGAGCTTGCCGGGCTGGATTTCAAAGCCATCGATGCCATTGCCATCTCTTCCGTGGTGCCGCCCCTGAACTTCACGCTTAAGCGTATGGCGGAAGTCTATTTTCATCTGACACCGCTTTTCGTCGATCACACCACGGACACTGGCTTGCCGATTCTTTACAAACCGCCCTCTGATGTCGGCGCCGACCGGATAGTTGATGCGGTAGCCGCAATTGCGAAGTACGGCGCGCCCTGCATTGTCGTGGATTTCGGCACTGCTACGACCTTCAACGCAGTTACGAAGAAAGGCGAATACCTCGGCGGCATCATCACGCCGGGCATCACGATTTCCTCCGATGCGCTTTTCGAGCGGACCGCCAAGCTACCACGCGTCGAAATCAAGCGACCGCGAAAGGTAATAGGCTCGTCGACGATCGAGGCGATGCAGTCGGGGCTTTACCACGGCTTTTCCGGATTGGTGGACGGAATCCTGCGAAAGATGATCGAGGAGTTGGGCGGTTCGGCGCGGGTGATTGCCACCGGCGGGCTTGCGCCTTTGATTGCCACCGGCTCTGAACTGATCGAGCTGGTCGATGAGACGTTGACCCTGGAAGGCCTGCGGCTGGTTTATGAACGAACCGCGAATCCAAATAAAGCCGGATTCTAGATTGCCAATTGCCAAATGCCGATTGCCGACTAAAAACGGTAACTGACGTTCATTTAGATACAAAAGCGAAAATTGGCAATCGGCAATCGGCAATCGGCAATGAATTATTTCAACTACTTCACTGAAATCGAAGACACGTTTGTTCGCCGTCGCGGAAAGCATCTGCTTTTGAGTTCGATGGACTGGGCCCTGATCGAAAGCTGGAAAGAAATGGGCGTGCCGCTGCACGTCGCCCTGCGCGGCATCGAGCAGGCATTCGATTCATACGAGGCCAAACCTCGCAAGCGAAGCGTGAAGACGCTTTTGTATTGCCAGGAAGAGGTCGAAGCCCAGTATGCCGAATGGCTTGAGTCGCGCGTAGGCGCAAGTGAAGAAGATGCAGCGAACATTGCGGCCCATCAAGGCACGGAAGCAAAAGAGCCGGCGGACTGTAACGTGGACTTCCCATTTTCCCGTGTGGCCATTCTCGAGTATCTGCAGCGTGTGCGAGGTGAGTTGCCGGCAACTCGGGAACAGGGAAAGGGTAACGCAAGCGACAGTCTTAATGAGGCCATCGGGCGCGCCGCCAGTCTCGTCGCGGATCTGGAAAAAGATTTTGCCGGCTCCACGCGTTTCAACGCACAGCAGTTGGAGGTTTCATTGACTGGCATTGAAAGAATGCTGAATGAGGCGCTGGTGGCGGCTGCCGAGTCGGAAACACTCGACGCGTACCGCAATGAAGTCGCGGCGCAATTGAAGCCCTATCGCCATCATATGGAACCCGCCGCTTACCGTATGACTCTTGATAACCTGCTGTTGAAGCGCTTGCGGGATCAGTTTGGCGTTCCGCGTCTCAGCCTGTTTTATCTGTGAACCGGCGTAATGTCGTCTCTTTCGCGTTAGACTGATACTTGATATGAATTCCGTTGCCACACATGAGCAGGACAGGGCGGTGAAGACGCTCCAGGTTGAAATCGAGCGCATTCTCCCGGGCGGCGTCGGCCTGGCCCACGCGGAGGATCTGACGTTATTCGTCGCACTAGCTGCACCCGGCGACGTTGTACGGATTGTTATCGATCGTGTTCAGGGCAAGGTAGGCTTCGCTTCCGTCCTGGAGATTGTCAAACCATCTCCAGTTCGCGTAGAACCGCCTTGCCCTTACTTCGGACGTTGTGGTGGTTGCGACTTTCAGCAGTTGACTTACGAAGCACAACTAAACGCCAAAGTTGAAATCATCCGTGACTGCCTGCGTCGCATAGCCCGAATTGAGCCCCCTCTGGATATTCAAATCCACCCGTCACCGAAGCAGTGGCAATACCGCGCTCGGGCGACCTGGCAGTTTGACTCGATAACAAGTCGATTAGGTTATTTCGCGCGTGGCTCCAACGACGTTTGCGACGTTGAATACTGTGCTGTGCTGGTTCCGGAGTTGCAGCAAACACTGGAAGAGGTGCGAAAGGAAATTCATGCGGACCCTGTTACGCAGCTGCCGAGGCACATTGAGGTAGTCGCCGGTGCTGAAGGGGTTTCAGTCGCTGCTAATATGGCCCGCTTCAACGCCAGGACGGTTAGCCGGGTAATCGGAAACGAAAACTACCATTTCAGTGCCGAAGGTTTCTTTCAGATCAATCACGAGCTGCTCGAGCCCTTGATTACTGAGGCCACCGGAGCCACGAACGGAGACGAGAAAGGAGGGGTGGCAATCGATCTCTACTGCGGGGTGGGATTATTTACGCTTCCCCTGGCCCGGCGGTTCGAGTCAGTGGTCGGGATTGAAGCGAACCGGCGCGCGGTGGAGTTCGCGCGACGCAATCTCGAATGGGCAGGACTGGGAAATGCCGAAGTGGTGGCTTTAGGTGTGGCGGATTGGTTGAAACAACACCTCGCGTTTGAACCGGTCGATTTCCTGCTGCTCGATCCGCCGCGTTCAGGCGCTGAGAATGCCGTAATCGAAGGCATCCTCAAACTGTTACCTCGCCGGATAGTTTACGTGTCATGTGATCCCGCAACTCTGGCCCGCGATCTTAAAAAACTAATTGCCCGCGGATACTCGCTTGAGACCCTTTCTGCATTTGATATGTTCCCGCAGACTCACCACGTGGAGACCGTGGCGCACCTGAGGCTGCAAGGACAAGAGCAGCTTCTGGACACGCTCCTGCTTTAGCAGGGAACTGGGCAGCCAAAGACTTACTGGGGGGTTATTGCTCTTGACTCCATCGCAGCATTTGATATGTTTCGGCAGACTCATCACGTAGGAATTCCGTTCACCTCATCGGCGTGACTGGAATTGTCCCTGGAAAGGAGTTTGGCGGGACAGACAGCCACTCCCATTTACCTCAGTCCTCGCTCGAAAGGAGATCAACATGAAAAGACTCTTCACCCTCACGTTACTCCTGATCGTTGCCACGTGCCTCAGCTTCTCGCCTGTTAGTCGCACAGTTAGCTACGGTCAGTCTGCCAGTTTTGCCCGCGTCGCTGCCTGGAACCAGCAGGGCGTCCAATTTGACAACCAGGGACAGGTGTCCCCGATCCACAAGCCTGACGAACTGCGCGCAGCCATCGCCGCGATCAACCCGGATGTGATTGCTTTTTCGGAAGTAAATTCCAGGGAATCCATGGATGAAATTGTCGCCACACCTTTTGCGAACGGCGCGACCTACAAAGTCAGCATGGATAGCGATCAGCCCACGCCGCAGAAGATTGCCGTCTTGTTCAAGGATAGCCCGGACATATCGGTCGACAACCGCCGAGCGATTCCCGGGTCGGACGATAATCAACCGGATCGCCTAAGAAAAGCGTGGGCCTTTGACGTTAAGATTAAGAACTTCGATTTTCTCCTGATTGCGGTGCACCTGAAGTCAGGACGGGGAGCCGCCGAACGAGCTACGCGGAACCGGCAGACCACGGCGATTGCCAACTTCATTCGTCACGAGGTGACGACGAAAGCTGAGAAAGATGTGCTGGTGGTTGGTGATTACAATATGATTCCGAGTCAGGACGCCCAGACGTTTTCGAAACTGAGTCCGGGACCCGCCAGTAATGAGTTTCTGCGGTTTATCTCTTCAAGTCTCTCCCCGCCATCGCACATCGACGGCTGTAACCATGGGCACCCGACCGGAAACCTGCTGGACGGATTTGCTATTTCTCGGGTTCAGACGCACAAGTGGACGGGGTTCATTCGCATCCTGCAACTGCAGACGCTTCTGCCCAACATGGGATGTACGCGATACAAGAACAGCGTCTCGGATCACTTGCCATTGGTCGCGCGTTTTCGCACCTCGTCGCCGGACGATGACTAAAAGTATGCGGAGATCCTCGCCGCCGCATAGACGACCGTAGCTTGATTAATGCCGTAGCCTGATTAATGAATAGCCATGCGCGCTGTTCATCAACAGGCCTTGTTCGCGCCTCATCCGTTAGCTTTATTAGCAGCGGCTTTTGCATGCGGAATTCTGGCTGCGCATTTCTTTTCACTTCCATTTAAATCAACAGTCATCATTTGCTTTCTGAGCGGCCCAGGAGCCGCATTACTGGCCGGTTTGCTGGCCTCGAAGAAACGGTTGGCTGCGTCCGGGTTAATTGTTCTGAGTTTCTTTTGCGCCGGCATGGTGGCTGCGCTGACTGGCACCGGCCGCGCAGAAACAAACAGCATCGCCGAGTTCTATGACAAAGGTTGGATCGCTTCCGGAGATCCGGTGGAGATCAGCGGCGTTCTCGACCGTGAGCCGGAAGCGGCGCCGGAGAGCTTTTACCTGACTCTGCGCGCCGAGAGGTTACGATACAAAGGAATCGAACGCGAAGCATCAGGTACGGTGTTGCTTCTGGCCCGTGTGCGCGATTCCTTTGTGCAGAACGAATACGACCGGGTGGGTCTGCACTACGGCGCTCGAGTCAGCGTGATGACTTCGTTGAGTCGAGCGGACAGCTTTCGCAATCCCGGCGTGTCTTCGTTTACCGAATACCTCGAGCGCAAAGGGTATGAGGCGACCGGAATGATCAAGAGCCCTCTGCTGGTGGAGCGCCTTGATGACCAACGCGTCTTTCTGCCCCTGGCCTGGATTTATGAGACGCGTGCAAAGCTGTTAAGACAAATCAACTCGACCTTTTCTGCCGAGACTGCAGGCGTACTTGACGCCGCGTTACTGGGCAATCGCTATTTCCTTTCGCATGGTGCTGCCGAACGCTTTCGCGCTGGCGGCACCTTTCATGTTCTGGTTATCAGCGGACTGCACATCAGCTTTATAGGCGGCGTCGTGTTGCTGGTCATGCGTCGGTTAACGAAGCGACTTCTGTGGCAGTTTTTCGTTTCCGCCGCGATTCTTTGGGCCTATGCACTCGCCGTCGGCGCAGAGGCTTCGGTCGTGCGCGCTGCCTTAATGTTCACCATGGTTGCGCTGGCCCCTTTAATAGCCAGGCGAGTGCAATCGCTGAACCTCCTGGGTGGGACCGCGCTGGGATTATTGGTCTGGCAGCCGGGGGAACTTTTCGATCCTTCCTTTCAACTTACGTTTCTTTCAGTGCTCATGATCATCGCTATGGGCTGGCCGCTCTTGCAGCGCATGCAGGCGGTAGGCGGCTGGCAACCAACACGCGAAACGCCTTATCCGCCATTTTGTTCACGCTGGTTCCGGAGCGTGTCAGAGACGTTGTTCTGGAGTGACCGAAAATGGCAGCGAGAGATGGCGCGTTCGACCGTTAGCTACAAACTCTTCAAGGCACCGTTGGCAGTCCCATTGGAAAGGTACGGCGTCCAGCGGCTGCTCAAGTTTGCGTTTGGCGCGGTCGTGATTTCCGCCAGCGTCCAATTGGGCCTTTTGCCGGTCCTGGTACTTTACTTTCATCGGCTCTCGATCGCTTCAATGATTTTGAATATCGGCGTTGGCGCGTTGATGGCCGTTCTGGGATTGATTGCGATGGCGACGCTCGTTATTAAACAACTGAGTGTGACAGTGGCGCTGTCGCTCGTAAAACTGGCCGCGGGCGTGAATTGGGTGATGGTTCATAGCGTCGATCCTTTCGCCCGGTTTTCAATCGCATCCGTGCGTCTGCCCGAATATACAGGCTGGGCCTCCGCGATTTACGGCCTCTACTACCTTCCGCTGGCTGTTTTGATCCTGGCGCTATGGCGCTGGAATCCACTGCAGCCATCTTCGAGAAAACTAAGTAGGCTGGGCGCCACGCGCTTCAAATGGTTTGCGGCGGGATCTCTGGCGCTGGTGCTGTGCCTGATCGTTTTTCATCCGCTCAGCTCTGGTACGATCGATGGCAGGCTGCATCTCGATTTTCTCGACGTGGGCCAGGGTGATTCAGCCCTCATTGCCATGCCCGACGGAACGACGTTATTGATTGATGGCGGCGGACGAGCCAGTTTCAATCGTGCGGCAACAGACGAAGACGAAGAGGAGCTCTTTGTTCGCGACACGCGCAGTATCGGCGAAGCCGTCGTCTCGGAATAT
>DASXRU010000109.1:0-28286 GCA_036506395.1 Pyrinomonadaceae bacterium
GCAGCGATCGTTATTCTGCCATCTCGTCATTGATAGACTTTAATGCGCGCTCGAGAATTGTGCGATGGGCGGGGTTGGTGGCGGCGGCCAGTTGGCCCATGATGCGGGAGCGAGAGAGCCGGAGCGATTCGAACTTGCCGCTACGAGCGCGCTCCTCGACTGTGGAAATTCCTCTGTGCGCGCGAGCGTCGGCTGCTGCCTGTTGGCGTTCAAACACTTCTTCGGCCTGACCGGCTAGATCATCTCCATCCCATGCCATTCGAACCACCTCCACAAGAGTATGCACTCATCATAGCACTTCGGTGTCTTGATTGGGCAGACGAGGGCGTGTAGTGGGTCAGTTTGCCCGGTTAATCACACGTTGTCTCATTCACACCGTAGCTTTAGCCCGGTGACCAGGCAGCTTATTGAGAACTTTCGAACCGTTTTAACGGTTTGGAGTGGGCGGAATGGCTCAGCCTCGAAAGAAAACCGTTAAAACGGTTAAAGAAATAGGGGGGACCAACCTCAATCACCGGGCTAAAGCCGCGGTGTGAATGAGAGTTTCACAAGTTAATCTAGCCTCGCTTCTTTTCCGGCTTGGGCGTAAAGCCGCGGGGCTCTTGATACTGCTTGGAAGAGGAGGGGTTCTGTTCGTTACGAACCTTTGCTCGCTCCAAATTTTCCTTCTCGATAGCTTCCTTCAGACGTTTCTTCGCGCGCTTATTCATATCCAGGATTATACAAGTCTTTTTGTACTAAGAAGCGAATAAAGATGGAGGTGCACTCTTTCAGCTGTCTTGATTTCCTTCCTTCGCTCAGGATCCACGAAATCAAGCCAAAACAAACAATGATGAGATGCGCCAGAGCGACGTTCCCAGTCAGCGGTTCGCCAGTTCCGTCGCCTAGCACTCCTGTTGGGCAGCCCAATATTCCAGCTGGCCTCCCGTAACAGTAGCGACGGACCGCACCACACAACGCAATCTGATTCCAGCCCCGATTTCGTTGGAAGAAAAGTGTTGACAAATTCAGAGTTCGGCATAAAATCACCCGCAAATTCCTTTAGGTCTTTATATTGAATGGTCTGACGTTTTGCAGATTTAACAACTCGTTAGCTACAGGCGGAAGACAAGCCTTCGTCTCCCCAAAGGACGCTCTGGAGGGCAATTGTCAAACGCGAATTACCCGAAAACTGTAAAGACTGCTGCAGCGGAATTGCCCTCGCTGTGTCGATCAGGTCTCACGACAATGCCGGTTCACAACCTAAAGGAGCACACCCCATGCTAGTTCTCAAGAAGTTGGCGTTCACGTTTCTCTTAATTCTTCTTTGCGCTGGTTTCGTCCTCGGGCAGGCCACGAGCGCGTCAGTCTCGGGAACGATCACGGACCAGAACGGTGCGGTTGTCCCTGCGGCGTCGGTATCCATCAAAGACATCGATACCGGACAGGAGCGAAAGGTTCAGACAAATGAATCCGGCTCGTATCGCGCCGTCGGTCTTACTCCAGGAAACTATGAAGTGCGGATCGAACGCCAGGGCTTTAAGGCGGAGCTTAGGACTGGCCTGAAACTTACGGTGGCCGAAGACGCGGTGCTCGATGTCCAGTTGGCTGTCAGC
This sequence comes from Pyrinomonadaceae bacterium, assembly GCA_036506395.1. GTDB lineage: Bacteria > Acidobacteriota > Blastocatellia > Pyrinomonadales > Pyrinomonadaceae > DASXRU01. The sequence continues at coordinate 1,596 of DASXRU010000109.1, forward strand.
GGTGTGCAAGAAGCTGTTCAGGTTAATGTGGCGGGCGTGGCGGAAGTAGATACCTCGAATTCCACCATGAGCGGTTTGGTTGACGAGAAAAAGATTCGGGACTTGCCGCTCAATGGGCGCGACATGGCGCAACTGGTGTTGTTGCAACCTGGCGTGGTCAATAGTCGCGCCAGCGTCCAATCAGCGAATACCGGACGTGGCACTCGCTTCTCGGTGGCTGGAGCGCGCCCCAGCCAAAACCTTTTCCAACTTGACGGGACGACCATTAACGACGCGCTAAATAATACGCCTGGCAGCGCACAGGGTTTGCTTGTCGGAGTCGAGACGGTTAAAGAGTTCAGGGTGCTCACCAGTACCTACAGCGCGGAATATGGTCGCGCGACCGGCGGCGTCTTCCTGGCAGTGACCAAATCCGGCACCAACGATTTTCATGGATCGGCTTTCGAGTTTTTGCGCAATGACAATTTGGACGCACGCAACTTTTTCGATAGGTGCCCCGCTGGTAACGCGAATTGTAAGGCCGGCGGCAGGCCGGAATTTCGGCGCAACCAGTTCGGGTTCACTGCCGGCGGTCCGATCATCAAGAACAAGACCTTCTTCTTTGGGAGTTACGAAGGTTTGCGAGAATTCAAGGGCATCTCGACCGTCTCCCTGGTGCCGAGCGACAACGCGCGGCTCGGCTTCTTTACGAATGGGAACGTAACTGTCAACGCACTAAGCGTGCCGATCCTCGATCTTTTCCCAAGATCCAATGGTCAGGTTAACACCGATGGGACAGCGGAGTTCACCGGCACGACGGATCGCATCTCCAGGGATGACTTCTTCACGATCAAGTTGGATCATAAGATTTCAAACTCCCACTCGATCTTCGCTCGTTACCTGTATGACGACTCGGATCAGATCCTTCCCCGCAACTTCCCGGAGTTTCCCAATCTGGCGGTGAACCAAAAACAGGTAACCACGGTTGAAGAGCGTGCGCTAATCTCCCCGAACATTGTTAACGAGGTTCGTGTCGGGCTCAACCGCAGCCGGCCGGCTGAGCTGGTGCCTAAGACTGGACGGAGCTTTACGCTCATCGCGGGTAGAGATCTCGGCGAGATTGCTGTTGCAGGACTGTCGGCGGTGGGCACCGACCGCACCAATCCAAAGCATTTCTTCCAGGACAATTACCAGTTTGCGGACAACCTGTTCATCTCTCATGGCGCGCATAGTCTGAAGACCGGAATAGCCTATGACCTCTTCAAGATCCGCGGCAACTCTGAGAGTCGCACCAGAGGTCAGTTACGCTTCCGCAACGTGCGGGACCTGGTGAGGTTCAATGTTCAGGATCTTCAGGGAGCAACACCTACCTCAGACTTTCTCAGGCAATACCGCCAAACTCTTTGGGCCCTTTACATCCAGGACGATTTCAAAGTGACCCGGCGGTTGGCCCTGAACCTGGGTCTGCGTTATGAACATGTTTCGACGCCCACTGAAGCAAATGGAAAAGTCTCAAACCTGAGAAATATCCTGGATCCCTCTCCCGGAACGGTCGGGGATCCTTACTTCAGGCCGGTGCATAATACTTTCGCGCCCCGCGTCGGATTTGCTTACGATCTGTTTGGAGACGGCAAAACCGCCCTGCGCGGAGGATTTGGCATGTTCTTTGACCAGCCGCTCTTTAACACATATCGCAATCCAATCTTCCGGTCTCTCCCATTTGTAAACCGTGGAAGAATAACTTCGATTACAGCCTTCCCCGTTGATCCGGCACGTTTCGCCGGCGTCGAGCAATCAACAGAATCGTTCGCATTCAACCTGCGTCCAAGTTACGTGATGCAGTACAACCTGAATGTTCAAAGAGAGGTTGCCGGTGCGGTGGTTTCTCTTGCTTACGTAGGTTCGCGCGGTGTCAACCTTTTCGGACAGGCTGACCTCAACACGGCGATTCCCCAGATTCTGCCAGACGGGCGCGAGTTTTTCCCGGCCGGCAGCGTGCGCCGAAATCCGGCCTTCGCCGGGGTCCGCTCCGTCTTTCAGGGCTTTAGCTCCAACTACAATTCGATGAACATGGGTGTGGTGAAGCGATTCAGCCAGGGCCTGCAGTTCCAGGCAGCGTACACTTACGGTAAATCAATTGACAATAAATCAGGCACCAGCGGACGGCAGGAATACTCCAACGGACAGGCGCGCTCCTTCTCTCCTTATTTCCTTGGGCTCGACCGAGGGCGCTCGGATTTTGATGTCCGGCACAGCTTCGTTGCCAACGCGAGTTATGATTTGCCTTTCGGCCAGAATCGTAAAGGTCTCGCCAAACACCTCCTCGGAGACTGGCAATTTAATACCATCGTGTCACTCAGTTCGGGCGTGCCCTTCTCAGTCCTGGTCGATGGCGACCCCGACCGTGATGGTTCTGACGACAACTCGGCCCGGCCAAATGTTGTCACCGGCGTCTCCCTGGCCCCGTCGGGGAGTCGCGGTGCTGATCGCTGGTTCAATCCAGCGGCCTTCACGGCGCCGACCCCGGGCTTCCGCGGCACGGCCGGAAGAAACATCCTGACCGGACCTGATTTCAAGAGCGTGGATATTTCACTCGTCAAGACTCTCCACTTTGATGAGAAACGAAGCCTTCAGCTTCGCGGAGAAGTCTTTAATCTGTTCAATCGCGCGAACTTCGATCTTCCTTCTAATTCAGAAGACGGGGAGCTGCTCTTCAATTTCACGCCTCCCGGCACATTCGCGCCCGTCAGTTCTGCTGGAAAGATTTTCAGCACGGTCGGAGATGCGCGGGAAATCCAGTTGGCGGTTAAGTTCATTTTTTAGGGTGACTTAGTTTCGTTAAGGGGAATCAAGTCCTGCGCCGCAGATGTAAAGGCGAAGATCACCGGGGGGCCAGAATCTTTGCGTCTGCGGCGTTTCGTTTCTTCAAACCAGAGAAGCCAGTGAAAATATCAGCTAACGTTACCAGTATGACTGTGGCGCTGCTGGTGACCCTACTCGCAGGGATTGTCCTTGGCACACCGCGGCCAGACAGTCAGGAGCCGCGAGAAAAATCGATAGTGCCGGAAGATTACTTGCCTGAGGGCGAGGCTCGGAACCTGATGCTGCAAGGCTGCGTGCAGTGTCACGATCTTCGAAACACAGTTTCGCAGCGCAAGACGCTATCAGGCTGGCGTCGCACCGTGAACGAGATGATTTGGCGCGGCGCGCCGCTGATGGCTGACGAAGCAGAGACGATCACCAAATATCTCGCCGCCTCCTTCGGACCAGATAAGCCTATTCCCGACGCGTTGAAGAAGAAACCCATGGGAGGCAAGCGGTGAGAGGCTTAGTTAAAGAATACCTTAGCCAGAGCATCTCTCGGCGGAGCTTCGTTCGCAAAGCAACAGCCGCGGGCTTCAGCGTAGCGGCAGCACGATCCTCCCTGAGCGCGCTCGAGCCGATAGTTCGCGCCGAATCACTTCCGGTTTCAAACGCCACTTTTCCTACCGCGCCGTTCACCGGTACCGGCGGGGAACTACTCGCTGAACAGATACGCGCGGCCGGCGTCCGCTTTATCTTCGTTTGCAACAGCTCCGGCATGGGTGCGCTGTGCGACGCGGTGGTTGACCGTCCGGACCTGCAATTCATTCAGGGCATTTCCGAGAACCAGGCGGTAGCGATGGCTGATGGCTACGCGAAAGCAACAGGAGAAACTGCCTTCGCTTGTTTTAGCCGCGTTGGCGGACCGCTGGCGAGCGCGAACATGTACAACGCGATGAAGGACCGGACGCCCGTCGTGATCTTCACGGATCACATGGACTCGCAAGCCGACGGGCGCGATGGACATGAGGACCTCGATGACTGGCTGGACGCGTTCAAGCAATACACTAAATGGCGTTGGCTGGTAAAAGAAGGCAATCGCATCCCTGAATGGGTAGCCCATGCTTTCAAAGTTTCTTCAACCGTGCCATGTGGTCCCACCTTCGTTCGCGTGCCGCGCAATGTGCTTTACCAGTCAAACCTGAAAGCGGAGATTTTTTCTCGCGCAAGCATGTCAGTGCCGATGGATATCACGCCCAATCCCAGGCACGTGGAGCGCGCGGCCCAGATGCTCATCGAAGCAAAGAATCCAATCCTTTATGTCGGTTCAGAGGTGTGGACTTCAGGAGGGCGGGCCGATGTCGTCAGCCTGGCCGAACTGCTGGCCATTCCGGTGACGCAGGCCTGGAGTTGGGCGGCGGATTTTCCCACCGATCACCCACTGTATCTGGGCGGCTACATGGATCCGATGCGTTTCCCCGCACAGCTTGATTTGTTTTTGAATCTTGGCGCGAAGATGCCGGATCCTGGGAGTGGACCGCCAATGATTCCGCGCACCGCCAAAATAATTCAGGCGCGAGTCGACAGCCGGCAGCTTGGCGCCGACTATCCGGTGGATCTTTCCATCGTGGCTGACGTGAAAGAGACTGCGCGAGCGTTGATCGCAGCTGTGAAATCTATAGTGACAAAAGCGCGTCTGGAGACAATCACGCAAGCTCGCCTCGCCGCCACGAAGAACTATACCGATAGACTGAGGCAATCTTATCTAACTGCCGCGCGCGACGGTTGGGACGAGAGCCCGCTGACATGGCCGCGGCTGCTCCTGACAGTCAGCGAGATGCTGGATGAAGACGCTATCATTGTTGAAGAGGTGGGAACGGAAGACTGGGTGCAGCGTTCGTTTCCCTTCGCGGACGGCAAGAAAACAAAGATAGGCCGCACCCTGGGCCGCTCGCTCTGCTGGGGCGTGGGAGCATCAATCGGGGTGAAGCTGGCGCGACCGAATAATCAGGTCGTTTCTTTACAAGGCGACGGCGGCTTTCTGTTTGGACAATCGGATGCGCTGTGGGCCATGTCGCGTTACGATGTGCCGATCATTACAATCGTTTGCAACAACCGTAGCTACGACGAGCCGCGCAATAACATCCTGATGAAGGGTGGGCGGTCGCGGCAAGAGAACAAGGACATGATCTGTTACCTGGGAAACCCGGATGTTGAGTTTACCCATTTGGCCAGTGCTTATGGCATTCACGGCGAGCGTGTTGCACATCCGGCGGAGCTGAAGCCGGCGCTGCAACGTGCAATCCGCACTACGCGTGAAGGCCGGCCGTATTTGCTTGACGTGATGGTCGCGCGCACCGGTTTGGCTGCAGATTCAACCTGGTATCCGCGCTACTCAGTGGCTGCGTCGCGTACCAGAAATGTTTAGGGCCGGATTTATGAATCCAACGGGGGATGAGGGGGCGGTTTGAAATTCAACGACCGTGGCTGGCACTGGTAATTTTCCTTTTGGAGGTTGTTATGAAAAAGATTTCTGTTCGCATTTTCCTGGCGTCGGTATTCTTTTTTGGTGTGCCGGCGTTGAGTCCTTCGGCGTTCGCGCAATCAAACGCGGATTTGTCGGGTATTACCAGAGATACCGACGGCGCGGTAATACCCAGGGTAAAGGTCAAAGCCCGCAACACTGCGACTAATCTCACCCGGGAAACTCAAAGCGATGAAGAGGGTCGCTATGCATTTCCCAGCTTGCCCATTGGCAACTATGAAGTCACCGCCATCTCTGCCGGCTTCCAGGAAACCAAGGTCACTACCGAACTGACAGTCGGTCAGAAAACCGAGCTGGAGGTAATTCTCAAACCGGCCGGGATCTCAGCCAACGTCATTGTAGAAGCGGGAGAAAGATTGGCGCCGGAAACCAGCACCTCAATGCTGGGCCAGTTAGTCAGCAAACGGCAAATAGAGAATCTGCCGCTAAACGGGCGGGATTTTTCGCAACTGGTGCTCTTGCAGCCGGGCACTACGCAAGCTCGCAGTGATCAGGGTGACATTCTGTCGGGCAAGGGCGCCAAGATCTCCGTTCATGGGGCGCGTACGAACGAGAATAGTTACCTTTTGGACGGCACTGACATTCTTGATGCGTTGGGTCGCAACGCGGCAGGCGCCCAGGGGCTGGTGAGTGGTATCGAATCGGTGCAGGAATTCACGGTCCTGACAAATACCTACAGCGCCGAGTATGGACGCGCGGCCGGTGGTGTTTTCAACATTGCCACCCGGTCTGGAGGAAACAAATTTCACGCGACCCTATTCGAATATCATCGGAACAGTGCGCTGGACGCGCGAAACTTTTTTGACGGCAAGAAACCGCCGCTCAAACGCAATCAATTCGGTTTTTCGGTTGGCGGTCCCATAGTAAGAGATAAGCTATTCATCTTTGGCACCTACGAAGGCTTTCGTGAGCGGCTGGGTTTGACTGATACACAGTTTGTACCGAGCCTGGCGGCGCGCCGTGGAGCTTTTCTGCCGGCGGGCGCAAGTATCAGTCCCGCGGTGCTGCCTTACCTGGCAATCATCCCGTTACCGACCACCGACAATCCAACTGGAGAGAAGGCCCTGTTTCAGGGGCAGTTCACCCAGCCTTCTAACGCTAACAGCTACAACGTCAGAGCCGACTACAACTTCAGCAAGCGCGACTCTTTATTCGTTAGATACACAAAGAGCGATTCAGATATTCGCTTCATCGGGGCCGAAGTTTTTTCGAACTTCCCGAATATAGGTACTAACGATCAGACGTTTCTAACCATCGGCGAGACGCGGGTGTTCAGCGGTGGCATAGTGAACTCGATGCGCTACGCGCGGAACCACACGTTCCCGAGTGAATCGCCGGATCCAGTTGATCCAAGTAGCAACCTTGCTTTCGTTCCTGGAGAGTCGATTGTCGGTGACGTGAACATCAGTGGCTTTAAGCGCTTCGGCTCAGATCGCAACACCCCTCGAAGCTTTCGGCAGAATCTGAATCAGTTCTCAGACGATCTGGCTTTTGTCAGAGGTGGTCACTCAATGAAGATGGGTGGGAACTTCGAACATTTCGACATTCTGGGAGTCTCAGCTTCTCGTAACCGGGGTGAGTTTACTATCAACACATTCTCAGATTTTCTGAGAGGCAGGGCCAGAGATTTCGTCGGACTTGACCCTGCCCAGAAAGACGTCAACCGCCATCACAGACAGAATTTGATCGGCTTCTATTTCCAGGACGATTGGAAAGCTTGGCCTAATTTGGTTCTCAATCTGGGCTTGCGTTATGAGTTCATCACCGTGCCCACGGAAGTTGATGGCAAAATCACCAACGTGCGCACGCCAACTGATCCGGCGGTAACGGTTGGCGGCCCTCTGTTTAGGAATCCGAGTAAGGGTGATTTTGCGCCGCGAGTCGGTTTTGCCTACAGCCCGGATTTCAAGGACAGCTTTCTGAGCGCTCTGACAGGCGGACCGGGCAAGATGTCAATCCGCGGAGGCTTCGGCATCTACTACGAGCAATTGCTCTATTCCACCTATGGCAACATGACCTTCAAGCATTCTCCCTTTTTCACACAGATCAGAATTACGACTGGCGGACCATGCGCGGCGCCAACGACCTGCGCGCCTTTTCCCAACGTGGCCCCGCTGCTGACAAGCGGCGTCGGCCAGATAGATACTTTTGCGATAGACTTCAATGCCCAGCCAACTTACGTGATGCAGTACAACCTGAATATTCAGCGAGAGTTCTCGTCCAGGTTCGTGGTCACCGCTGCTTACGTTGGCTCGCGCGGCATACATCTCTGGCGGGAAGCAGATTTCAATAACGCGATTCCTCTGGACGATACTGGAACGCGCTTCGCTCCAATTGCGGCAAATCTGGTCAGGCGGCGAAACCCTAATTTTGCCAATATTCGTTTCAAGACCTCCGATGCCCAATCCTTCTACAATGCTTTTCAGTTGGGCATAGCATCCCGATTAGGCCACAGTTTTCAGGGGCAGTTGTCCTACACTTTCGCAAAATCAATTGACGATCAGTCCAGCTCGCTGGGACGCAACGAGTTTGGCAACGGCCAGGCGCGAACCGTCGATCCATATAACAAGAGACTGAATCGCGGTCTGTCAGATTTTGACGTGCGCCATAACCTGTCGATCAACTTCGTCTATGACCTGCCTTTCGGACGTGATGGAAGCTTTGCGAATAGTGCAAACCGGATCGTCCATGGACTGTTTTCAGGATGGCAGTTGAGCGGAATTCTTACAGCTCAGACCGGCATCCCCGTTTCACCGATTTTCACCTTCGATCAGGATCGGGATGGAACCACCGACAACGAGCAACGACCGAATTTAGCGCCGGGCGTCACCCGCATTCCCACCAATATCAGCAGGACGCAGCTCTTTGATCCCAGCGTGTTTGTCTTGCCGGCAGTAGGTTTTCGCGGGACCCTCGGCCGCAACGTGATTCCCGGTCCGCGACTTTTCACTTTCGACCCGGCGGTCGTGAAGAGTTTCTACATGAACGCGGACCATACCCGTTCGCTGCAATTTCGCACCGAAATTTTCAACATTTTCAATCACGCAAATTTTGCTATCCCCGAGGTGGCGAACCTGACGATTTTTAACGACGCAACCACCCGCAACACGACTGCCGGGCAGATTACCAAGACGAGCACACCTTCCCGGCAGATTCAGTTTGCGCTCAGGTTTATCTTTTAAGAAGAGGAGACGAGATTTTGGAGCACGCAACCAAAAAACAGATCGGGGAATCCCGGGACTTGCGCAGTTGGATTGAAGCCGTCGACAAACTCGGCGAGCTTAAGAAGATCGACGGCGCGGATTGGGATGTCGAGATAGGCGCGATTACTGAGTTGGGCCATCATCGTGGCGAGAAGAGTCATGCTTTGCTTTTTGACAACATCAAGGACTATCCCAAGGGGTATCGCGTGCTGTCGAACACCCTGAACACAGTCAAGCGAATCGCGACCACGCTTCACATGGATACCAACTACACCCGGTTGGAGTTTGTCAAAGACATCAAACGCCATATCACCGATGTAAAGTATGTCAAGCCGGAAGTAGTCAAAGATGGTCCTGTGATGGAGAACGTGTACGAAGGTAAAGACATCGACATGTGGAAGTTTCCCACGCCGAAATGGCACGAGCTCGACGGCGGGCGCTACATCGGCACTGGGTCGGTTGACATCACGCGCGATCCGGACGAAGGCTGGGTCAACCTCGGCACTTACCGGGTAATGATTCACAACGAGGACACGCTGGGTTTCTATATTTCGCCTGGCAAGCAAGGCCGCATCATGCGCGAGAAACACTTCGCCAAAGGGGAGCCTTGCAAAGTCGCTGTCTCTTTCGGCCAACACCCCCTGATTTACCTCGCGGGCGGCATGGAAGTACCACACGGTGTCTCCGAGTATGACTGGGTCGGCGGGTTGCAAGGCGAACCCGTGCAGGTGATCGAAGGCGAATATACAGGATTGCCGTTTCCCGCCACTGCCGAGATCGTCATCGAGGGCGAAGCGATTCCCGGCCAGGACATGGACGAAGGGCCGTTTGGAGAATGGACCGGCTATTACGCCAGTTCGATGCGCGCTGAACCGATTATGAAGGTGAAGCGGCTCTACCATCGCAACAATCCGATTATCCTCGGCGCGCCACCGACTCGGCCTCCATGCGAATTCAACTACATGCGCTGCTTCATGCGCTCGGCCATGATCTGGCAGGAACTTGAGGCTGCCGGTATTCCAGACGTCCGCGGTGTGTGGTGTCACGAGGCCGGTGGCAGCCGGCTCCTGAATATAGTCTCAATCAAGCAGCGTTATCCGGGGCACGCTCGCCAGGCCGGTATGGTTGCCGCCTATTGTCACGCCGGAGGCTACCTGGGTCGTTACGTGATCGTAGTTGACGAGGACATCGACGTGACCAACACCAACGACGTACTCTGGGCGCTAACTACGCGCTCCAACCCGGAAATTGACATCGAGATCATACGGCGCAGTTGGAGCGGTCCACTCGATCCGATCATTCCTAAAGGCCAGAAGGGTCATAGCTCCCGTGGGATTATTGACGCGTGCCGTCCCTACGAATGGATGAATGACTTCCCGCCCGTTGCCGAATCCAGCCCGGAAGTGCGCCGGGCAGCCGAAGCGAAGTGGGGCAAGATCCTCGATGAGTAGCATGGAGTTATTTGGAGTGCGCCGGCTAAGCGCAGCGGCGACGGCGCTATGGATAAAACGAGCTTTCACAGCGCAATCCAAAGCGGTGTCTCCCGACACGTCGGGATTGCCACCGCACTCCAAAAAGGACCGCGGTTTAGGAGACCCTGATGATTGCCAGAATGATTTTCGTCAAAGTCGCACCTGATCAAATTCGCGAAGCTATTGAAGACTGGAAGAAGGTGTGCGCGCCGCTGATGATTTCGCAACCAGGGTGTTTATCCGAAGAGTTGCTGGAATGTAATGAGCATCCGGATGAGTTCATTTCCTTATCGCACTGGGAGAGCATGGATGCTATTAAGGCTTATCGTTCCAGCGAAGCGCACGAGCAGATAAAGCATGGCACGCGCGGCATCAAGGCCGATGTCAGCGTGAAGACTTACAAAGTGATGGGCTGATTTCACTGCCTGATTAGCCAAAAGGTTCGGGGTTGAATTTGAGTTCGATGATTGAGCAAGCACCAGCACTAATAACGGAGCCGGCAGGTTCTGAGAAAGAAGTTGTTCCTGAGCGGAAGGAAGCCGCCAGGCAAGCCGCATTAGGCGAACGCAGAGAAAAGTCATGGCGGGCCTTCATCGGCCGCATCCTCTGTGTGGTGGTTCCCATCATCATCTGGTTTGCGCCGCTCAATCTCGAGCCCACAATCAAGCATGCGCTGGCCATTACCTCGTTCATGATCATCGCCTGGATCACCGAAGCGATGGCCCATGCGTTAACGGGTCTGGTCGGATGCTTCCTGTTCTGGGCCCTGAAGGTTGTCAGATTCGATGTTGCTTTTGGCGGCTTTGCCGACGAAACAGCGTGGTTTCTATTCGGCGCGATCCTCTTCGGCATGATGGCCACGAAGTCAGGGCTCGCCCGGCGCCTTGCCTATCTGGTAATGCTGCGCCTGGGCAACACCTACGCGCGGCTCTTGCTGGGTCTTATCCTTTCGGATTTTTTGTTGACGTTCCTGGTGCCTTCCGGCATCGCTCGGGTCGTGATCATGGCAGCCATCGCCATTGGCTTAGTCGAAGCGTTCGGCCTGGCACCTGGCAGCAACGTGGGACGGGGCATGTTCATTGTTCTCACGTACACGGCCGGCATCTTCGATAAGATGATCATTGCCGGCGCCGCCTCGATCACTGCTCGGGGATTGATCCAGAAGGTGGGCAATGTCGAAGTGCTTTATAGCCGCTGGTTGCTTGGCTATCTACCTTGCAGTCTGATCACAATTTTTGCCGCCTGGCGCCTGACGCTCTGGTTATTTCCGCCGGAGAAACCCGCGTTGCCCGGTGGCTCCGAGCATCTGCGAAACGAACTGAAGAAAATGGGGGCCTGGACTCGCCTGGAGAAAAAGTCGCTGGCCCTGATGCTGATCGCAATTGTTCTTTGGCTGACGGATATGTTCCACCACGTCTCGCCTGCTGTTGTTGGTCTGGGGGTAGGACTCTTTGCCGCGTTGCCGCGCGTCGGAGTCCTGAACACGGAAGATCTCAAGCGGCTCAATTACCTGCCAGTCTTCTTTGTGGCCACCGCCGTCAGCATGGGCCAGGTGCTGGTGTCGACGAAGGCCCTCGACGTCCTGACGAACGTCATGTTCAGCTGGATGAGTCCACTGCTCACCAACGTGTTTACCACCACCTTCGTGCTGTACTGGACCGCATTTATTTACCACTTTTTCCTGGCCAGCGAAGTTTCAATGCTGGGGACATCTATTCCACTCCTGATGAACTTCGCTACCACGCATGGGTACGATCCGCTGGCCCTGGGAATGATTTGGACGTTTGCATCGGGCGGCAAGATTTTTGTTTACCAGTCGGCGGTGATGATCGTCGGTTACTCCTACGGCTACTTCGACGGCCGGGACATGCTTCGCATCGGCCTGGCGTTGACCGTTATCGAATCGATATTGCTGCTCCTGGTCGTGCCCTTCTATTGGCCTTTAATAGGTATTTGATCCGATTAGTGAGGAGTAAATACGGAATTGATGACTGATGCAACTCTGATTACGGTGCTTGGGTTGGGACTGGTCTTGGGCTTGCGTCATGCGCTCGATCCCGATCATCTGGCCGCAGTCTCAACGATAGTAAGCGAATCGAAAAGCTTAAGGCGATCTTCGCTGGTGGGAACGTTTTGGGGACTGGGTCACACTCTTGCCCTCTTGTTGGCAGGCATGCTGGTTATCGCTCTTAAGTTTCAAATTTCAGCGCGTCTGACTGTCTGGATGGAATTCGTCGTGGCTTTGATGCTCATTCTCCTGGGAATCAAATCACTGTTGAGGTCCGCGCGTGGTTTGAAAGTTCACATTCACCGGCACAGACATGACGGCACTGAACACGTGCACGTGCACCTGCACCGCCCGGGTGAGCAGCACGCACACCAGCATCGGCACCTGATCAGATTCGGAGCCAGGCCGTTTCTCATCGGCATGGTCCATGGGATGGCCGGCAGCGGGGCCCTGATGATTCTTGTTTTAGCTACCATTCCCTCGGCTGTAGCGGCCCTGGTCTATATCGCGATATTCGGCCTCGGTTCGATCGGCGGCATGCTGCTAATGAGCGTTGTGATTAGTCTGCCATTCGTCTTAACCGGAAAACGTTTCAGCATCTTCGGCCAGGCGCTGCATGTAATGGTCGGACTATTTAGCCTGGCTTTCGGACTCTTTCTGGTCTGGCAATATGGCGTGCGTGACGGTTTGCTCTTCTGATGAGGGTCCGGCAATGTCTTTTCGTGGAAGATTCAGGCTGAACTACATCTTTCGCAGGAATGACAACTTTTTTCTTGTCTCTGACGAAGGCCGCGGTGCTGACGGACATTCGCGGCGGGCGCTAACGGGTAAGTTGACTTATACCTTCGACTTTTAGGGAGACAGCGATGAGGGGCTTACTGGTGAAACTGATCGATGGCGAAATCTCGCGCCGGACCTTCACCAGCCGCATGCTGGGAATGGGATTCGGGATGATGACGGTTGAGTCGATTCTGGACACCGTCGCCGTCGCCCACGATAAGCAGCGAGCCGGAGAGAAGAAGGCGGAAACCTTCCGGGCCGAACCATTCAGCGAGAAAACGCCTTACCAGCAATGGATGTCCAGCGAAGGCGTCCCCGTTCATACGGGGTATCTTGTCTCCGATGTGCGCGCCGCGGAATTGAAGCACTGGAATCGCCTCGGTGCGAAAGGCGCGTTGATAGATCTTGAAGGCGCCGAGGCAACGGATGGAGCCTACCTGTGCGAGATCGATCAGGGCGCCGGCACCAATCCCCAGCGCTATATGTTTGAGGAATCCATTTACGTTCTCGATGGCGAAGGGGAAACCACCGTCTGGCATGAGAACCGGCCTAGGCAAACCTTCAAGTGGAAAAAGGGCACCCTCTTTTCGCCGCCGCTGAACACCTGGCGTGTGCACCAGAACACCGGCCGTGGGCCAGCCCGGCTTATTTCCGTAACCGATCTTCCGCTGGTAATGGACCTTTATCACAACGCGGATTTTATCTTCAATAACGAGTTTGTCTTTCGCGATCGTTACGATAATCAGCCCGATTATTTCACTGTCAACCAATCGAAGATGAAGATTGCCGGGAGCGCGGCGACTTTCGGCGAAGGAGAGAAGGGCGCCGTGGGCGTGCTCGATACCGGCCTTATTCCCGACCTCAACGAGATTCAGCTTTTCGCTGCGAAGGCCCGGGGCCTTAAAAACAAAAGCGCCGAGGTTGTTCTTTCTGACAACTCAATGCAGACGCATGTGTCTGAATTCGAAGTTGGAACTTACAAGCGGGCCCACCGGCATGGGCCCGGTTCGCACGTGCTGGCAATGAGCGGCGTCGGGTACAGCCTGATGTGGACTGCCGCCCCTCGCTATTCCGAGGCGCTCAAGAAGGTCCGCGTGGACTGGAAAGACGGGACGTTGTTTGTGCCCCCGGACAGATGGTTTCACCAGCATTTCAACGCTGGACCAAACTCGGCGAAATATATGGCTACAACCTGGATTGGCGGCAAGTATTGGGTCAAAGGCATGGGCGGCGGCGGACGCACCCACCGCCTCAATACCGTCAGCTTTCATGCCGGCGGCAACATGATCGATTACCCGGATGAGGATCCAATGATTCGCGAAATGTTTGAAGCAGAACTGAAAAAGCATGGCGTCGACGTGCGGATGCCGGATAGGAAAGGATAATCGAGTGAAAGAAATCGGAGACTGGGTGCGTGATTTTCTTCGCGGGGGCATCTCGCGACGCGAGTTTGTAGAACGAGCAGCAACCGGTGGGCTGAGTTTGCTGGCCACAACCTCGCTTCTCGCCGCTGGTGCGCACGCTGCAGATCACAGTGAGCTCAATCATAACCACGACCACCGGCATGATCATGGCCATAACCATCATCATCACGGTGCCGGCGAACAGCGTCGCGTGACTAATTCCCCGGTTCGCACCTGGAACCAGACGAACGTCAATCCCTGGGATCAATGGCTGAAACAGGAGGGTCTCCCCGTTCATAGGGACTACTACGTCAGCGATTTGCGTCAGGCCGAAGTCAAACCCTGGAAGCGCCTGGGACCGGGCGTGCAGGGAGCCTACATCGACCTGGTCGGGGGCGAAGGCCTTAACGTCGGTTATCTGTGCGAGCTGGCTCCGGGGGCAAAGACCGAGCCCCAACGATATCTCTTCGAAGAGGTGCTTTACGTCCTCAATGGTGAGGGCGAAACACTCATCTGGAATCCCGGCGGCAAGAGCAAACAGTCTGTTCGCTGGAAAGCCCGCAGCGTGCTGGCTCCGCCGTTGAATGTTTGGCGCCAACACATCAATCGCGGAACGGCGCCCGCGCGTTTTCTTGTTATGACGAACGCGCCCATCGTCATCGACCTCTTTCACAATCTGGATTTCGTCTTCAACAACGACTATGCATTTCGTGATCGGTATAACGGCGAGGCGGACTTCTTCGGCGCCGGGCCGGACAAGGTGCATCACAAGGACACCACGAGCGAGGAGAGTGAACAGGCCAGAGGTGTTGACACCTGGGACAGCGGCTTTGTCCCCGATGCGCGGGAGTTGGCGCTGCGCGAAAGCAAGGAGCGCGGCGCGGGCAATTATCGCATCGAGCTACAACTAGCCGACAATTCAATGCAGGCGCATATCTCGGAATTCGAAACCGGCACCTACAAGAAGGCCCACCGCCATGGACCAGGCTCGCATGTGGTGATGCTCAATGGGCGCGGCTACACGCTAATGTGGAAAGGCTCTATGAAATATTCAGACGCGCCCTCTGCCACGCAGAAGCGCATTGATTGGGTGGAAGGAAGTCTGTTTGTGCCTCCCGATGGTTGGTTTCATCAGCACTTTAACACTGGTCATGATCCGGCGCGTTATATCGCTCCCACGTGGGGCGGCGATGGCAAGTGGTTCACGCGTTCACTGGGCGGCGGCGGGCGCACGCACCGGCTCGGCAAGACCAGCACGCGCAAGGGCGGTAACTTGATCGAATACGAGGATGAAGACCCGGCCATTAGGGAAATCTTCCAGGCAGAGTTGAAGAAGAACGGTATTGACTTCCGTATGCCGGCAAGAAAGGTAAAGGAAAAATGAAAGAACTATTGGATGATCTATTCACTGGCTCAGTATCGCGGCGCAAGTTTATTGAGCGGGCCACGGCTGCCGGTTTAGCTCTGCCGTTTCTAGGCGGGGTCGCAGGTAACGTGACCGCGCAAACGAAGCCAGGCAAACGAAACGCGAAACCACAGCCTACCGGACCCCAGCAAGAGAATCCGGTTTACAGTCCAGCCAACATCGGCGGCGGGGGACGCATCGAGCGAAACTTTTACCGCGATTGGACCAAACATACCAGGATTCCAAAAATCGACGATCCATACTCGGTCTACGACGTGGTAAACCAGGAGGTCCAGCCCTGGCCCGAAATCGGCGGCCGCGGTCTATATCTTAATTTCACCGGCAACGTCCACATGGACGGGGTGATTAATGAAATTGCTCCGGGCAAGGCGCTGGTGCCGCGGCAACATTTTTTTGAACAGGTCTTCATTGGGCTCAAAGGGCATGGCTACACGCTTTTCGGCTCGGGCCCAAGAAAGAACAAGGTCGAGTGGGGTGAAGGCAGTCTCTTTGCCGGTCCGGTTAATGTCCCTTACAGACATTTCAATGGCGACTCCGCGCATCCGGCGCGACTGCTGGCTATCACCTCCTTTCCTTTCATGCTGCAAGTCTTCGGTAACCTGGATTTAATTAATGGACTCAAGTTCAGCTTCACCGATCGTTATAACAACGAGCCCGATTATTTCAAAAAGACTGACCGGGTCCGTAAGCGCTGGGACAAGACAAATTTCGTTAAAGACATTCGCACCTCGGAAGTCGTGCCCTGGCCCGAGCGCGGCGGCGAAAACGCGAGCATCTTCTGGGACATGTCAGGGAACACGATCCTGGAACCACACATGTCTGAGTTTGAAGTCGGTGGCTATAAGCTTGGCCATCGCCACCCGTATGAAGCAATCATCCTGACGCTCAATGGCAGCGGCTTCTCGTTAGCGGCCAAAGACAATTTGAAAGAATCGAATGCAGTCAAAGTTGATTGGAAGGCGGGGTCGCTCGTTTCGCCGCCGTATTTCTGGTTTCACCAGCACTTCAATACTGGATCTACCAAAGCTCGCTACTTCGCCATGACTGAGGGTGACTTCCCCAAACGTTTGGGCATACCGTTGCAGGTGGAACAGATTGAGGCTGATCGTGAAGACCCACGAATCAAGAAGCGATTCGAGGAGGAGTTGAAGAAGAAAATTGCCGGCGCCAATCCCTCCGAGCATGACAGGGCCGAAGACCATCATGTTCACAACGAGCATGACCAACACGATCACGGCGATCACGGCGGGATCATGTTCGCGCAGAATGAATGGAAGCGTCGTCTTATTTGAGCTGGGGAGTTATGGGTATGTCGCAATTGATTGGCCATCAGCTTACCGATGATCTCTATCAACGGTTGCTGGGTCGAGATTTGGAACGAGATGCGGAAAAGGTCATCCTGCTTTCTACGATTGACGAAAGCGGCTGGCCCCATCCCGCGATGCTCAGTTACTTCGAAGTGATTGCCAGCGATCCGTCCAACGTCAGACTCGCGACTTACAAAAACAGTAGCTCGTCGATCAATATGCGCCGGAATGGCAAGGCCACGCTTTCAATCATTGACCAGCGAACGGTCTATTACGTCAAGGGCACGGTCGAAGAGATATCCCGTGAAATGCATTGCGCGCCACATAACTCGAAGCTCAACTTGCGAGTCGATCAAGTTCTGGCTGATCAGACGAATGAGGAATTCGAGCCGGGCGCTTACGTAGCCGGCGGTGTCACCTATCGGAATCCCGGTCGGATGCAGCAGATGCAAACTGGAAGAGAGATATTGAGCGAGTTGACTGGAAACGCAGGTTAAGAAGCTGCCAGTAAGGTTGAAAGGCTTTCAAATGGATAACGCAAAACCAACCAGAATAATAGTGGGCATCACCGGCGCGACCGGGACAATCTTCGGCGTCCGGCTGTTGCAGATGCTTCATGGTTCCGGAGTCGAGACGCACCTTGTCATGAGTAAGTGGGCCGCGCGCACTCTGATGCACGAGACAACACACTCTGTAGCGGAGGTGGAAAGTCTGGCGACCCACAATTACCCGCCGGGCGATCAGGGAGCAGCAATTTCCAGCGGCTCTTTTATTACTCTGGGAATGGTGGTCGCGCCTTGCAGCATGCGCACGCTGGCGGCCATCGCGCACGGCCAGGGAGACAACTTGATTCACCGTGCGGCCGACGTGATTTTGAAGGAGCGTCGCAAATTGGTGCTGGTTGTGCGTGAATCACCGCTAAACGACATCCATATTGAAAATATGCTGAAGCTATCTCGGATGGGGGTAATCATTCTGCCGCCCGTGCCGGCCTTCTATAACCACCCGCAAAATCTGGATGACATGATCGGCCACATCACAATGCGGATTCTGGATCAGTTTGAGATTCACCTGGATGTGATGAATCGCTGGGATGGGGTAATGGCAAGCGACGGATCGCGGCCTCTGGAGAAGCCGTAGTGAAACAGGAAGCGCCGGACAGGGTTAGTGGGATAGATGCCGGGCTGGCGGATTGGTAGATAGAAGAAATGCTGGAAGTCGCAAAACAGGAAAGTCGCGCAGAGCGAATTCAATCCCGGGGTGGCGGTGACCTGAAGGATGCCCTCGGGCAGTTGAAGGTCCTGGAGTTTGGTGGCTACGCGGCGGGTCCCTGCATTAGTAAGTATCTGGCGAACTTCGGCGCCAGCGTTGTTCACGTTGAATCGAACCAGCGGCCTGACGGGTTCCGATTGCAGTACCCGCCGTATAAAGACGGAATAGTGGGACCGAATCGGTCCGGCTGTTTTGCCTTCTTCAATGATTCAAAGAAGGGAGTCACGCTCAACTTAAAGCAACGCCAGGGGCTTGAGCTTGCATACCGCCTGGTCGATTGGGCGGACATTGTCATTGAGAATATGCGGCCGGGAGCGATCACCAGGCTGGGACTCGGATACGAAAGATTGGGGCTGCGAAAGCCGGAGCTGATTATGCTAAGCACCAGCAACATGGGCCAAACGGGCCCTCACGCCAGTCACCCGGGTTTTGGTTCGCAGCTTTCATCGTTAAGTGGTTTTACCAACCTGATCGGCGAGCCCGACGGGCCTCCATATTTTTTGTATGGTCCATATATCGACTTTGTGGCGGTGGCTTACGGTGGGATCGCGGTGTTAGCGGCGCTCGACTATCGATTGCGAACCGGAAAAGGTGTCCACATAGACCTGTCGCAGTATGAAGCTGGTTTGCAATTCCTGAGCAGCGCTCTTCTCGACTATTCGGCGAATGGCTCCGTTGCCCGCCGGGATGGTAATCGTGATCCGCAAGTATCGCCCCATGGTTGCTACCCATGTCGTGATGGCCAGTGGTGTGTGATTAGCTGTTGGGATGAACCGGAGTGGGAGCGCCTGTGTCGGGCGGCCGATAAGTCACAATGGCTTTCAGACGCCCGCTTTCTCACCGGCTCGTTAAGAAAGACACATGAAAGAGAACTCAATGAAACAATTGGTGAATGGACGCGCGATCAGGATGCGCGCAGGCTTATGGGCCGTTTGCAACGTCACGGAGTACATGCGGCGCAGGTCAACACGATGCGCGATCTATTTTCGGACCCACAGATAGCTTTCCGGGACGTCTGGCAAAAGCAGAGTCATCCCGAACTGGGCGATCATAACTATCGAATGGTTTCTTACGACTTGAGTAAAACCCCCGGACGCGTGCGCGGCGCCGCGCCGTGTTTGGGAGCTGACAACGAAGAGGTCTTTATCGAATGGCTCGGTTTGGCACGCAGCGAGTATGAAGAATTGCGGGCCAAAGGGGCGTTTTCGTAAACGGCTCGCCGGAGCAAGAGTAGCGGCCGAGCTGCAGACGCGATTTGGTGCATTTAGTCTTAGTGATTACCAAACCACGAGAAGAAGGAGCTTGAGACATGGCGACAGTGCTTGCTGAAAAAACCAGGAAAGGAATTAACAATGACACCGGCAAAGACATTACTTCTTTGAGGTCAGCCCTGGAGTGGCTTGATTCACAGGGTGACGTGCTAACGACGGATGTCGAAGTGGACCCGGATTTGGAAATCACGGGCGTTCAGAAGCATCTGGATGGCGGGCCGGTGGTGCTCTTCAACCGCGTCAAGGGAAAGCCGCACGCTCGTGCAATCACGAATCTCCTGGCTGACATGGATGTTATTGACAAACTATTCGACTATCCGACTCCACAGGAGCGCACCAAAAAAATTGCTTATGCAATGACTCACCCCATTGCACCGGTGGAAATTTCGCAGAACGAAGCGCCGTGCCAGGAAGAAGTACTTATCGACGACCTGGATGTAAACAAGTACATCACGGCGATTCGCCATACTGAGCTGGAGTCAGAACTGACAATTGGCAGCGGCATCAGTTGCGTCATTGGCGACTATTTCAGCGGTGGTAGTCACATTGGTTATAACCGGATGAATTTTCGTTGGGGCAACATCGGCACGTTCCAGGCCTCTCCCGGATCGCACATGTGGCAGGTGATTACCGAGCATTACAAAGATGAAAAACCAATACCGCTGACCATGTGCTTTGGGGTGCCGCCTTCATGCACGCTGGTAGCCGGGGGTGGTTTCGATTATGTGATTCTGCCAAAGGGTTGCGACGAGGTTGGCGTGGCCGGCGCAATTCAGGGCAGTCCGGTGAACATCGTCAAGGCCCGTACGGTTGATGCTTATGCGATCGCGGAATCGGAATACGTTCTGGAAGGTTTGCTCTATCCACGCGACAAGCGCTACGAAACAGCGGAAGCGGAAAAGGCTGACACGCAAGGAAAGTATTTCTTTCATCCCGAGTGGGCGGGTTATATGGGCAAAGCCTACAAAGCGCCAACCCTTCACGTTACGGCAATAACCATGCGCCGGCGCGAGAGCAGGCCGATCATCTACCCGCTGGGCGTCCACATGGCCGATTGCAATAACATTGACACGACTCTGCGCGAGTCGGCGATTTATGAGTTATGCGAGCGGCTGCAACCGGGCATCGTCCAGGACGTGCACATCCCGTATGCCATGACCGACTGGGGTGGATGCCTCATCCAGGTTAAGAAGCGCAACAAGATCGAGGAAGGATGGCAACGCAATTTCCTGGCGGCAATTCTTGCGTGCAACCAGGGCATGAGGCTGGCCATAGCTGTTAGTCCGGACATAGATCTTTACAGCATGGATGACATCATGTGGTGCCTGACGACGCGCGTTAATCCGCACACAGACATCATTAATCCGTTGCCCGGCGGCATTGGGCAAACATTTCAACCCCAGGAACGAATGACGGCGGGTGAAAAAGAATGGACTGCGTCCAATACCCGCTTTGAAGGTGGCATGGGGATCGACGCGACTGTTCCCTTCGGGTATGAACAGGATTTCCATCGGCCCGTTTATCCGATCGACAAAGTCGATCCGCTGAAGTTCTTCTCGCCGGCTGAACTCAGCAAAGCGAAGGAGCGAATGCACGGTTGGGTGGAAGTGTTGGCGCGCACCGGACGGTAAGAGAATTTCGGATTTCGGATTGCGGATTTCGAATTTGCGCTAACTCTTTTGCGAGCCCCGTTCGATGGTCGAATAGCTGAAGTCCGATATCCGAAGTAGAAAATCCGCAATCCGCAAATTCGAAATTCAAAATTCGAAATGAACCTCCTGTCTCCATATCGCGTCCTTGACCTCACCGACGATCTCGGTTTTCTGGCCGGTAAGATCTTTGGTGACCTCGGCGCTGAAGTGATTAAGGTGGAGCCGCCGCAGGGCGATTCCTCGCGCCGCCGGCCCCCATTTCTGAAAAATGGCAATGGCTCGCCGCAAAGCCTTTATTGGCTGGCCTTCAATACGAACAAGCGCGGCATTACCCTGGACCTTCGCAGGCAAGAAGGACGCGATATTTTCTATCGACTTGGGCAGACGGCAGATTTTGTTATTGAAAGTTTCAAGCCAGGAACCCTCGAGGAATGGGGACTGCAATACGAAGCTTTGAGCCGCGAGAATCCGGGTCTTATTCACATTTCTATTACACCTTTCGGACACGAAGGGCCCTACCGGGATTTCGCTGCGTCTGATCTGGAGATCATGGCGCTTAGTGGCGCGATGTCTCTGGCCGGAGAGAAAGATGGCGAGCCAATGCGCGTTTCAGTTCCGCAAGCGGCGATGTGGGTGGGAGCTGAGGCCGCAATGGGGGCGCTCACTGCGCTCGCCTATCGAACGGTGACAGGTAAGGGCCAGCACGTTGATGTATCGGCCCAGGTCGCGGTGATGGCGGCCTTGGCCCATGCTCCCGCGTTTTGGGATTTGACCCGGGAGAATCCCGAACGGGCCGGTATCTTTGTTACCGGTCGTAGTGTCAAGGGCGCAAAGATGAGAGTCATGTGGTCGTGCAAGGATGGCTGGATCAATTTCATCGTCTATGGCGGCGCGGCGGGCCGGCATACGAATCAGCAACTAGCCAGGTGGATGGACGAGAAGGACATGGCTCCACCATGGCTGAAAGATATGGACTGGAGCACATTTGCCGTGACGAGTATTACGCAGGAAGAGGTCGATCGGCTCGAGGCCCCCATCGCGACTTTTTTCTCTACCTTGACCAAACAAGAATTTCTCGCTGGAGCTATGGAGCGACAGATGCTCGGCTACCCAGTGGCGTCGGTGCAGGACATCACCAGCGATGAACAGCTTCAGGCGCGACAGTTTTGGCAACCAGTCAAGGATCAGCAATCAGACATTACTTTGGCACATCCGGGCGGCTTCGCGATATTCAACGGCGAGAGACTGCAGATTCGTCGTCCGGCTCCGGCAATTGGCGAGCACAATAGCGAAGTTTACGCGAACGACCTGGGGATGAGTCGAGGCGAGATCGACCAGCTAAAGGCCGACGGCGTAATCTAGATAAGTTAGTCAATTGGTTTGAAGGACGACTAGAAGGAGCGTCTGATCGAATTAGGATTTAACATTGAGATTAGAGCGCGGTAACCAATAGGAGGTTACGCTTGTCGTAAGAGGAGATTGTCATGAGCGGACAGATGGTTGAATTCTCGAGTAATGGCGGCCGCGCGAGTGGCTATCTATTCTTTGCGAAACACCTTTAAGCAAAAACTACTCGGAACGCTGGAACCTGATCAAAAATGAGCGCCTTAATTCCCCGACTGTCGATGGCAGACCTGGATCCGGAAGTGGCCCGGCTGCTACGCCCAAAAGTTGAGCGGCTAAATTATCTGGGAGAGTTCTTTCAATGTGCCGGCCATCAGCCGCGCGCTTTAATTTCCTTCTACCACCTGACCGAAGATCTGAAAGAAGCGCTTCCCGATAATCTGACAGAGCTGGTGGCGCTAACCGTCGCCGCGAAAATGAATAATGCTTATGAGCAGGTACAGCACGAGCGGCTCGCCCTCAAGCTGGGTTTGAGCGAAGAGTGGCTGCGTGCGGTCATCTCCCTCAATCAGGGAAGGGGAGGCGGGCCACTCTCCCGGACTGAGATGGAGGTGCAACAGTTGACGCTGGCTGTGATTGAACGTAACGGGCACGACACGGAAGATGAACTCGAAGAAGTGATCACATCGATTGGCCATGAGCAAGCGATCGCAGTCCTGATGCTAATCGGCCGCTACGTGATGCACGCGTTGATGGCGAACTGTTTGGCACTGAGGCCGCCCGTCAGTTCTGCTCTGGAAACACCTGCCGTTTAGAGAGCGCGAGCTCGTGCTGCCAGCGGCAAGTGCTACAGACCGCTTGTAAAAATCACTCTCCGGAGAGAACACGTAGATATGCCTGGTCCATCTCCTGTCTGGATTTCCGAAGCCGACGTCGTCTCCCTGATGGACATCGGCGAGGCACTGAAGGCATTGGAAAAAGGTTTACTTGCGGAGGCCGGGGGACACGCTGAGAACATGGTCAAGACTCATGTTGCCTGGGGAAATGGGTCAACGCTTCATGCTATTGGTGCTGTTTTCTCGAAGGATGGCTTCGCTGGAACAAAGACATGGGCCCACACAGCCGGCGGCGCCACCCCCATGCTGATTCTTTTCGATAGCGAGAACGGGTCCCTTCGGGCGATCATTGAAGCTTTCGCACTCGGACAACTGCGCACGGCCAGCGCATCGGGCATTGCCACGCAAAGGCTCGCAGCAAAAGACGCTGATGACTTTGCCATAATCGGCACAGGTAAACAGGCGTTGAGCCAGGTAGCCGCGGTCGTCGCGGTGCGCCCAGTCAAACGCATACGTGCGTTTGGGCGCAACGAAGAGCGACGCGCACAGTTTGCAGCCCGCGTTGAAAAAGAGTTCGGCATTGAAACAGTCCCCGCTCCAGGCATTGCTGAGGCTGTAAAGGGAGCATCGATCATCACCCTGGTCACCCGTGCCACGGATCCAGTAATTACTTCGGAGATGATCGATTCAAGGGCCCACATAAACGCGGTCGGCGCCATCGTTCCCAGCCGTGCTGAGATTGGGCCGGACGTGCTTGAGCGCTGCAGTCAAATCGTGGTGGACAGTTTGCCGCAGGCGCAAAAGCTTTCCAGAGAGCTGGTGTCGTTCTTCGGATCACCGAAAGAGGATGGATGGATGAAGGTCCAATCCCTGGCCGAACTTATCGCGGGAAAACAGATGCGTCTCGCCAGCAGTGATTTGACCTTATTCAAATCACTCGGCATGGGAATCTCGGACCTTTCCCTGGGTATCGAGTTATACCGCAAAGCTCTTAGGTGTGGCGTCGGAGTCGAGTTGCCACCCGGGCAGCGGGCCACGCCCAGGATGCATGCCGGCGGCGAGTAGTTCTCGAAATTGGAGGACAGCGAGATGGGGCAGCAGGAATATGAATTTGTTGATCGCACTGGATTTGAGTATGAAAAATTACGGCTGATTCCAGCCGTGATCATTCCCAAAGAACGGCTTGAAACGGAAATTGAAAGACTTGCCAGCCTTCCATCACCGGCAAATGGCCGGCGCGCGTCTTTGATAGCCAGTCCGAAGACGGGCATCGGAAACGGATTGACGTACACGACCGCGGTCTCGTTGTGTGTTTTGCTGCCGGGCGAAAAAACCAAACCCATACGTCATAACTCGTCGTTGGTAGATTTCTGCATTCACGGCGGCGGTTCCACTCTCATCGATGGCCGGCGCGTTGACTACAATAAATACGATCTTTGGACCACGACGCCCTGGTCCATTTACCAACACTTCAACGACACAGATGAGTTGCAAGTGCGTCTAAGCTATAGCAACTCCGCCCTGCTCGAGAAGCTTGGCGTGCACATTGTTGACGAAGATCCGGGAGCACCGGAAGCCAAGGACCGCGACGAAAGTGCCACGGAAGCAGCTGCCGATCCCGCTAAAACAAATCCGTTCGGTACATTTCAACTGACTGATGATGGGGCCTTCCTGATGCCTTACGAAAAGCTGATTAATCCCGATCACCTTGAGATTAAATCGCTGCATTGGCCCTGGGAAAGAGTGAAAGCGGAATTGGATAAGCTTCGAGCCCTCGGCAAGACTTATGTCGGACGTCGTTTGTATCTGATGTATGACCCGGCTACCGGCCGGACCAATGGCACGACGCACACCTTCTTCGCAACTATTACTATTCGGCCGGCTAACATCGTCGATCGGCCTCATCGCCATGTATCAGCCGCCATCAACTATTACTTCCAGGGGAGCGGCTACAGTACTGTTGAAGGACAGCGCTACGAGTGGAAGGCCGGAGATTTGATGCTAAGTGCGCCGGGCTGGGCGGTGCATAATCATGCTTCAAACAATGAAGACGTTTATGAGTTAACGATTCAGGATCAGCCCATGCACCTGGCGCTCGGCTCTTTGCTCTGGCACGAAGATTTGCGCGGTGAGCCAAGATTATTAGGCCTCCGTAAAGGATTTGCCACCAACCGCAGCGGATTCACAGAGGTCGGCGCCGGAAAATGATCTCCCTGGCTAATGAGTTTCTGCGAGGCTCGTACACTCCCGTCATAACCCCATTTGACGACGGCAAAGTTAACTACGAAAAGTTTGCTGAGTTGGTGGACCGTCAAGCTCGCGAAGGTTCCGACGGCATAGTTGTGACCGGAACCACCGGTGAACCTGGCAGCCTGACGACTGATGAACGAATTGAACTGGTCAAGGCAGCAGTTGATGCAGTCGCAAAGCGCATCCCCGTCGTTGCCGCCAGCGGATCGCAGTCTTTTGCCGAAACAACTCAGCTTACTACCGCGGCAGAGAAGGCGGGCGCGGATGCGGTCCTCGTGGTCACACCCTATTACAGCAAACCACCGCAGGCAGGCCTGGTTGATTACTTCACTGAAGTTGGTAAGCGAACCAGCTTGCCGCTGCTGATCTATCACATCCCCGGTCGTGCCGCGGTATCGATTACTGCCACCACAATAGCGACGATTGCTGAGCGGTCGCCCAATCTGGTTGGCATGAAGCATGCGGCTAATGATTTGGAGTTTGTAACCGAGGTGCTGGCGCGACTCGGATCCGACTTTCGTGTCTTCTGCGGTTTGGAAGCCCTCAGTCTGCCTATGCTGGTGCTGGGCGCTGCAGGCTTGATGAACGCAGTGGGAAATCTGGCGCCGGCGATGGTTGCGCGTCTCTGTCAGTTAGTTGAGCAAGGTGATCTGGCAGGCGCCCGCGCGATGCATTTTGAACTCTTCGAACTTAACCAGTCTATCTTTCTCGAGACCAATCCAATTCCCTTGAAGTATATGATGGCGCGAATGGGACTCCTGGAGACATCAGAAGTGCGGCTACCATTGGTCGCAATGGATCCCGGGCGCGGCAAAATTTTGGACGGAGTACTAAGCCGGGCAGGCCTCTGGAAGCAGGCGTAAGGTAGTGTTCATTTGCGTTTCTGAAGTCTCATTCATACCGCGGCTTCAGCCCGGTGACCACGCAAGTTCCTTATAATGCCGGAACCGTTTCAATGGTTTGCTCCGGCGTTACAGTTCGGAACCAGCAATTGGTAAACCGTTGAAACGGTAATAATATACTTGACGAATCATCCACTCCGGGGGATGATGATTCTACGCGAGGGGAGGGCTTAAATGTCTCCCTCGCGGGACTGTGGCCTAATACGGCTTTCCGAGCGGCCTACGTCGTGGCCGCTTGT
>DASXRU010000110.1:0-18461 GCA_036506395.1 Pyrinomonadaceae bacterium
CCCGCCTCGTCGTTTGGGCTGCGCGCCTCCACTCGCAGAATTAAATCCTGACGCGCGCGCAGGTAGATGCTCTTGGTGGTTTTTGCCGACACTTCACTGGCATACAAACTGATTTTAGCCAAAGGCCGAAAACCTATCGACGTGAATATGTCCACGTCGCCGTTCAGGTTCTTGCTTTCGACTGAGATCAAAAGGTCGCCAGGAGTGCCGGTGAAAATGTAGAAGTGGCGCGTAAGGCGCGGGTCTCCCAAATCTCTGACTGCGATGGCGGCGCTAATATCGCCGGCGCGAATTGGCGTCGGCGTCTCCTGCTCTGTTGATTGTCCAAAGGCGCCGCCAGACGCCGCCAGCACAAACGCAAATACCAGAACATGGCCCAGTATGCCCTTGAAGAATCGTAGGATGAATAGCGTTAATGCGTTTGTCATTTGTAACAACCGCCGGCCCGGCTTGAATGCGGTTAGAGTATCAGATTTGTGATGAATCGAAAATCGCGGGCCTTAGACAGGATTCAAAGGATTAACAAGAAACACCAGCTGAGAACCTGGAGGCTGCGTTTGGCTGGGAGCGGGCGGCGTTTCCTGGTTGAATTCGCTGTTGGTCATCTTTCGTAATTAGCCACAGATGAACACGGATCAGCACAGATCAGCAAAACAAGATAGTTCACCGATTTCTTATCAGCCGTTTGATTCAAATCCGTGTGCATCCGCGTTCATCTGTGGCCGTTTAGCTCGTTAATATGAGCTCAAAGCGGCAACCTTAGCAGCGCCTGACAACCTCGTCGCTCTGGCCGATTCTCCAGCGTCAAGGTGCCACCATGGGCCTCAGCAATCTGGCGCGAAAGGACCAGTCCGATGCCAGACCCTTTGGCTTTGGTCGTAAAGAAAGGCACGAACAGGTTAGCCGTGTTTGCCAGTCCTGGTCCTTCGTCGGCGATCCAGACTTCAACCTGGCCGTTGTTTTGACTCCAGCCGACCCCCACCGCGCCAGTGTTCTCCATTGAAGCATCCACGGCATTGCGCACCAGGTTGATCAACAACTGTTCCAACTGCGCGTTGTCCCCCTGCACCACCAACTCGGGACCGGAAACAACCTCAACCGGCAAACGCCTCTCCAGACTGGCTACGCGCCGCACCAGCTCTCCAATGTTCAGCGGTTCAAATCGAGGCTGTGGTAAGCGCGCAAGTTTGGAATACGATTCGACGAAGCGCGCCAGCGAATCGGCACGTGAGGCAATCACCTCCAGCCCATGTCGCATGTCATCGTCCCAATCATCCGGACGCGGCTGCCGGCCCAGCAGGTTCGCCAGACTCCCGGCAACTGATTTGATCGGGGCCAGTGAGTTGTTCAGCTCGTGTCCCAGAACGCGCAACAGTCGCTGCCAGGCGCTGCGCTCCTCTTCACGCAGTGTTTGACTGAGGTCGGTCAACACCAGCAACTGATGTTGTGCGCCGCCTTCCCGAAATGTGCTCTGGCGGATGTCCCACCGGCCGAAGCCACCGGGGAATAGCATCTGCATCGTACGCGGGCCATCGCCCTCCTGGCGCTCGAAGCAAGCGGCAAGTCCAAGCTCGGAACTGGTGCGGCCCAGCAATCTTGTGGCGGGTTGGGCGAGTAGTCTTTCGCCCGCTCGATTCACCAATCGCAGGCGCTGGACGCCATCGAATGCGAAAACCGCCACATCGATTTCCGACATGACCGTCCGTAACAAGGCTGTCGCCTCCATCGCCCCCAGCCTTTGCTCGCGCAATGTTTGCCCAAGGTCGTTCACTTCGAGCATGACCTCGCCGAGGGCATCACCCGTCGCCGCGCGTCGTCCCCGAATGGAAAAGTCGCCTTCGCGGATAGCGGCGAGAATGTTCGAAAGAGTTTGCAGCGGCCGAACTATTCGTTGTTTGAGGTTAAAGGAAACTCCGAGCCAGAAAAGCACAAGGAATAGATCGATAGTCCATTGCACTCTTCCCGAGTAGCCGTCGAACCAGAGCAGCGCCGCACATAGAGCGACGGCGGGAAAACCGGCGCCCAGGGCCAGAATGGTAACTCGTTTTTCAAATTTCAGGCGGCCGCCACGCTTTAGCGCAGGGTCGAGACTTGAAACTATTGAGGCGTCCTTCGGCAGTTTAAAAGAGGTGCCCATAGGATGTCCGACAAACTTCAGTTTGTCGTTGGTTGCGTCACTGTGGTCATCGACAAACTAAAGGGAGTTCCGATCAAGATTAATGCGGACCCGAGTGCTCCACAACCCGCGCAGCGGGTGGAAGCATAAAGCCTGGGGTGGAGCGGAGCGAAACCCCAGGATGACGAAGGATAAGAGAGCCGAAGCGCGCGAAGCGTGCGATAGCGCAAACGCTGAGATTTGGTCACGATGAACGGCTGTCAGCCGCTTCGCGGGCTCTTTTCTTCGTACTCCAAGTATCCTGGGGTTCCGCTCCGCTTCACCCCAGGCTTTATGCTATCGCCGCGCTTCGCGGGCTCGATACAATCTCTTCAGCATCTTGCGCAGAGCTTCCTAAAAGTTTGTCGGACACTAAGATAGTCCATACTTTTGCAGACGGCGGTAAAACGCACTGCGGCTCAGACCCAATGCTTCGGCGGCGCGATTGGCGTTCCCTTCAAAGCGGGCCAGGGCTTTCGTAACCAGCAGACGCTCAGCTTCTTCCAGACTCATTTCCTCCAATCGCGCCGAGAGACTGGCATCGGGCGTGGGCCGCAGCGCCAGATCGAAAACTGTAATGAGGCCGTTGGAACTCATCAGCAGGGCGCGTTCAATAACATGGTCCAACTCCCGTACGTTGCCCGGCCAGGAGTGCTGCCGCAAAGCATCAATTGCCTGCGACGTTAATTCCATGGTCCCCCGCCGGTACCGTTCGCTGTGTTGCCGCAGAAAATGCTCAGCCAGCGCCGGTATGTCTTCACGCCGATCGCGCAGCGGCGGCAGATGAATTTCGACGGTATTCAACCGAAACATCAAATCCTGTCTGAATCTGCCCTGGGCCACATCGGCATTCAAATCTGCATTCGTTGCCGAAAGCAGGCGCACGTCAACCTTCCGCGTCTTCGACGACCCCACCCGCTCAAACTCTCCGGTCTCCAGGACTCGCAGGAGTTTTGGCTGCAGATTGAGCGGCACATTTCCGATTTCGTCGAGAAACAACGTGCCACCATCAGCCAACTCGAACCGCCCCACACGATCCGTCTTGGCGTCGGTAAAGGCGCCGCGCACATGGCCGAATAACTCGCTTTCGAATACGCCTTCAGCCAGTACGCCGGCATTAAGGGAAACCAGCGGCTTTGCAGATCGGGCGGAGGTTGCGTGCAGGGCGCGCGCCACCACTTCTTTGCCGGCGCCGTTTTCGCCGGTGATCAAAACGTTAGCGTCCGCCGGTCCAATCCGCTCAATGAGTTTGAGCACAGCTTTCATCGCCGGCGACTCAGCGATTAGCCGCGGTTGCTTCGAAGCCGCGTCGGCCGCGCTATCGCGCAGGGCCAGGTTCTCTGCTTCCAGACGCTGCCCGCGGCGCAGGGCCTCAGCCAATTCAACCTGAGTAAGCACCGCCGCCAGCAAGCGCGCATTGTCCCAGGGCTTTTGAATAAAATCGCGCGCCCCACGGCGCATCGCCTCGACTGCAAGATCCACGCTGCCCCACGCCGTCATGACGATCACCGGCAGAGTCGGATCGATGGCCTGGATTCTGGAAAGTAAATCCATCCCTTCGCTGCCTGAGGTGGTATCGCGCGCATAGTTCAGATCGATTAGAACCACGTCGAGATCCTGCGCGTTGATCGCTTTTAGCACGCCGGCCGGCGAGGAGGCAGTTTCAATTTCGAAGCGATCTCCCTTCAACAGGAGACGCAACGCCGCCAGCACATCAGCTTGATCGTCTGCAATAAGAATTCTAGGCATAGGCCAAAGGCGTCAGAGACTCAACGGTATGGGGAGGCTACCACAGTCCTGTATAAGTCGCTCATGCCCAGCGGATATCGCCTCTGCCCGATGTGGTTAGCGGGCGGGTTGCTAATGAACGACAAATTAAAGTTCGTCGGACATTATTCATATCTAAGCGCCACCAAAGGGTCGACTTTGGTTGCCCGCCGCGCCGGGATGTAGCACGCCAGCAATGCCACGACGAATAGAGTAGCGAGCACGAGTGCAAAGGTTGTCGCGTCGGTGGTCTGTACTTCAAAGAGCAGACTCCGCAACAACCGCATGAGGCCGAACGCAGCCACAACTCCAACCACCATACCCGCAAGCGCCAACGTCAGCCCTTGCTTCAATACCATCTTCAGAATGTCCGAAGCCTGTGCGCCCAGGGCCATGCGCACGCCGATGTAGTGGGTCTGTTGGCTGACGGAATATGAAACAACGCCGTAAATACCGATCGAGGCCAACAACAGGGCCACTCCGGCAAAGATTCCAATCACCAGTGCCGGAAAGCGGCGCATGAATGCGGCCGGCGAATCGCCGATCAATTCCACCATCGGACGCATGTTAAAGAGCGCCACGTCTGGTTCCAACGTACGTGTCTCGTTACGAATTGCGCCGGCCAGAGCTGCCGGATTGCCGTTTGTGCGAACTACCAGGTTGGTTCCCACGCCCGGAAATCGGCGGAACGGGTAATAGATAACCGGCCGGATCGCTTCGTCCAGCCCGCCGATCTTCACGTCACCGACGACACCGATAACCAGGTCTGTCTGTCCTGCGAAGGAGTTGTATGCCAGCCTGCGTCCTACTGGATCGCGCCCGGCAAAAACTTTGTCAGCGAGGGTTTTGCCGATGATGACCACGCCCGGGATTGGGACTGGCGCCAGGGTCTGCCCCCGCGCCTGTGCTTGTGCCTGCGCCGCTGCCTGTGCCTGCGCCGCTTGGCGTTGGGCCTCGCCGTCCCGCTCATCAAATGCTCGTCCGGCGACAATAGGAACGCCGAGAGTTTGAAAATAGCGCTCATCGACTACGCGGATGTTGGCTTCAATTTCCTGGCCGGGTGGCGGAACAGGATCGCCGTCGACGTAAAAACGAGTTGTGTTCCCACCCTGAAGAGGCAGGACATTAACCGTACCCGAACCGTTGACGCCCGGTAGCGATTGAACGCGATCGTTGAGTTGATCATAAAAAGCTACTTGCTTGGCGCCGTCATCATATCTAGCTGGGGGCACTGCCACGGTCATCGTCAATACGTTTTCCGGATTGAATCCGACATTCGACTGCAGCAACTTCAGTAGCGATTTCATCATCAGTCCCGCGCCAACCAGCAGCACTACCGCCAGAGCGATCTCGCTCATGACCAGGGCGCTGCGAAGACGGTGACCGGCTCCTCCCGCGCTGCTTCGACCACCTTCCTTGAGTACTTCGTTAAGATCGAGACGAGATGACTGCAACGCCGGAGCCAAGCCGAAAACAAGGCCCGTCACCAGCGAGAGCCCGAAAGAGAATGCGAGAATACCGGCGTCAATGTGCAGCGATTTGAGGAAAGGCAGCGCGTTCAGTTGAGTGTCCGGTAACGCCGCCACCAGGGCGCCGACGCCCCAGTAAGCAATCAACACGCCCAGCACCCCACCCGCCAACGACAACAGAATCGATTCTGTCAGCAGTTGCCTTATCACGCGCCAGCGGCTCGCGCCCAGCGCGGTGCGAATGGCAACTTCCTTCTGCCTGGCGAGCGATCGGGTAAGGAGCAGACTGGCGACGTTGGCACAAGCAATCAGCAGAACGAATCCGACTGCCGCCAGCAACACCAGCAGGATGGGTTTGACCTGTCCGACAACTTGCTCTTGCAGGGGAATAAACTTCAGGCCTGTTCCCGCATGCGACTGTTTGTTTTCCTGCTCGATGCGACTGGCGATGACACTCAACTCTGTCTGGGCCTGTTGGGGGCTTACCCCTGATTTGAGTCGTCCAATCAGGTTGGTGCCGTGCAGGAAGCGCCGAGTCAGTTGCTGATCAGTCGGTTGGTAAGGCCGCCACAGATCGCCAGACCTCATGGCAAATTGAAAACTTGAAGGCAGCACGCCGATGATGGTGTAACTGTCACCATTGAGCGTCAGCGATTGACCGATGATCCCTTTATCGCCCCCGAACCGGCGCTGCCACATTCCATACGTCAATACCGTTACTCGTGGCGCGCCGGGCTTATCTTCGCCAGGCTGAAAGGTTCGCCCGATCACTGGCTCGACGCCGAGCAGTGAAAAGAAATTGGCGCTTGCTGCCGGAGCAAGGACGCGTTCCGGTTCGCCTCGCCCGGTCATGATCGCGCCGCCGCCGGTGTACGCGGCGATTCCTTCCAGGACCTGATTCTTTTGATAGTCCTGATAATCGGGATAAGAGAATTCGCGCTGCGCAAACTCCTTCTGCGGCGTGCTCTCCCACAGGTGATAAAGCTGCTCGGGAGATTTGTACGGGAGGCCGCGCAACAACGCCGCGTCAACGACCGTAAAGATTGCTGTGCTGGCGCCGATGCCGATGGCCAGCGTCATGATCGCAATTAATGTGAAGCCGGGTTTATTAAGCATGGTGCGCACGGCATAGCGCACGTCTTGCAGCAGTTTGCGCATCCTGTTCCTCCTGTGGCACAGACTTTAGTCTGTGTTAACTCCCCTCTTCCTTTGGCAGAGGGTTGGGGAGAGGGCTTGAGTTTTCGCACGCGTAAGCCCCTCTTCCCCGGCCCTTCTCCCAATGGGGAGAAGGGAGAGCTCAAATCCGAAATCCGACATTCGCAATCCGAAGTCCCTACTCGTACCTAAGCGCCACCAGCGGATCGACTTTCATGGCGCGCCGTGCCGGGATGTAACAAGCGAGCAGCGCAACCAATGCGAGCAGGAGCGCAACGCCAGCAAATATCCAGGGATCAGTCGCACTCACGCCGAACAGCAGACTCGACATGAAGCGCGTTATCAGCAAAGCGCCGCCGATACCAAATACAAGCCCTATCAAAGCGAGCCTCAACCCCTGAAATACAGCCAGCGACAAGACGTCGCGCCTCGTCGCGCCCAGGGCAATGCGAATGCCAAATTCGTGAATGCGGCCGGTTACATTCAAAGAAGTAACTCCATAGATACCAATGGCCGCGAGCAACAATGCCGTAGCGGCAAAGCCTGCGAGCAATATGTTGGTGAGCCGTCGTGTACTGAGTGACGTGGCCACCGCCTGGTCCATCGTGCGTACTTCAAACAAAGGCAGCTCCGGATCCAGATCGGATACCTGTCTCCGCAAGGCTGCCGTCAGCGTTTCCGGATTGCTGGTCGTCCGAACCGCGACGTACATCTCAGGAACAATTTCTTGCGAAGCAGGTTGATAAAGGTAGAACTTGGCGTCCTCGTCGAGACGTCGGTGTTTGACGCGGGCTACGACACCGACAACCGTCATCAGGGAATTACCCCAGGAAGCGCGCCCCCAACGAATGCGCTTACCGATCGGATCTTGATTGGGCCAATAAGTGTTGGCGAGCTTCTCGTCAACGATTGCTACCGGGGACCCGTTTTTGTTATCGATATCCCGAAAGGTCCGGCCTTTAAGAAGCGGAATACCCATCGCGGAGAAATAATCTGGTGTGACGTCACGCCACCACGCAACCGGAAGTTGCTTGTCGGGGTCCGGGTCTTGCCCTTCTACGGTAAATACATTTCCGTCTCCACTGCTGCCAAAGGGCACCATGCTGGATAATCCGGCAGAGCGCACGCCCGGTAGACCCTGCACGCGTTCAAGCAGGCGCTGATAGAAACCTCGAATTTGTGTGTCGTCGGTGTACTTCTTCTCCGGCAGCTCGATTCGAGCTGTCAAAACATTTTCAGGTTTGAAGCCCGGATCAACGGACGTTAACTTCTTAAAGCTTTGAAGCAGCAGCCCTGCTCCGATTAAGAGCATCAGCGAGAGGGCAAACTGCGCGATTACGAACGCGTTGTTCACTCGACGGTGAGAAGCGGGCGCCGAGCCACGTGAACCTTCCTTAAGAGATTCCTGCACGTTAACCCGTGCACTTCGCAGCGCCGGGACCAAACCGAATAAGAGTCCGGTCAGCAACGTGACAACAGCGGTAAAGAGGAGCACTGGAGAATTGATCCGAACTTGATCGAGGCGTGGGATTTCAACTGAAGACGACCTCAGCGCATCAATAAACCAAAATGCTAACAGCAGTCCACCGCCTGCACCGCTGAGAGCCAGCAGCAGACTTTCTGTCAACAGCTGCCTGACAATCCTGAACGTGCTTGCGCCAAGACAGCCCCGCAGAGCCATTTCGTGCCGGCGCGAGATAGCGCGGGCCAACAAAAGATTCGCGATATTCGCGCATGCGATCAGCAGTACCAGCCCCACAGCTCCAGACAAAACGAGCAATGGAGTCTGCACATCGTGGACAATTTCCTGAGACAGCGGTCTAACGATTAGGGTGGTGCCGGATTCGTCTTTGGGCCACTTACGTTCGAGTGCATAGTCGGCGTAGAGTGCGGACATCTCACGCTGCGCTGCCGTGATCGTAACGCCGGGCTTAAGCCTGCCAACCTGTTCCAGGTACCAGGTCTCATTGGGCCCCTCGGGATTCAATCCCACGGGAACCCACGTCTCGCTATGGTCAGGAAAGTCGAATCCCGGCCGCATTACGCCGACTACGACAGTGGGGACGTTGTTTAGATTGATAGACTGGCCAACGATCGCCGGGTCCGCGGCAAACCGGCGTTGCCAGATTTGGTGACTGAGAATGACGACGTTGTTATTGCCAGGCAGATCCTCTGTTGGCAGGAACGTGCGGCCATAGAGTGGTTCCTGACGCATAACCCTGAAAAAGTTATACGTCACCGTGGTTGCTTCTAATCGTTCTGGCCGGTCTCTC
Organism: Pyrinomonadaceae bacterium; assembly: GCA_036506395.1. Taxonomy (GTDB): domain Bacteria; phylum Acidobacteriota; class Blastocatellia; order Pyrinomonadales; family Pyrinomonadaceae; genus DASXRU01. The sequence goes on from DASXRU010000110.1 coordinate 8,820, forward strand.
CCGGTAAGAGTAAGACTTGTGCCGTCATAGGCCGCTAACCCTTCAAATGAATGGTTTCGATCTCGAAAGAATGCAAATAGCTGATCGGTCCACTCCATGTCCTGCATTCCCCTGGGCGTTGATAGCCAAAAGGTAACGAGTCGATCAGGCTCTGGATAGGGCAGCGGTCGCAGCAGTACGTAGTTGACAACACTGAAGATTGCCGTGTTCGCGCCAATTCCGAGCGCCAAAGTAATAACCGCGACCGCAGTGAAGCCGGGTTTCTTCAACATCATTCGTAATCCGTAGCGAAGGTCTTGAAGAAGGTTTTGCATAGACCTCCTATTCGTACCGTAGCGCCACCAGCGGATCGACTTTCGTTGCTCGTCGCGCCGGGATGTAGCACGCCAGCAATGCTACGCAGGTCAGCAACAGCGCCACGGCTGCAAGGGTAGCGGGGTCGGTCGCGCTAACACCGAAGAGCAGGCCCTTCATCAACCGGGTCAAAGCGAACGAAGCAATTAACCCCATCGCCACACCAACCAGCGCCAAAGCCATACCCTGCTTCACGACCAGCTTCAGCACGTCACGTGCCTGCGCGCCCAGCGCCATCCGCAAACCAATCTCATGTGTGCGCTGCGAAACGCTGTAAGCCATCACACCGTAAATTCCTACTGCCGCCAGCAACAGTCCAAGCCCCGAGAACAGACTCAGCAGTGACAGATTGAACCGTTGCGGCGCAATTGAACGGCCCACCAACTGTTCCATCGAGCGGAGATTTCTAACCGGCAAGCCGGGATCGAGCTGGCCAACCTCGCTTCTGATCGCGGCGCTGAGCAGCAATGGATCGCCGGTCGTGCGCAGGACAAAGCTGGACTGCCGCAATACGCCGCTCATCCCTTCGGGAGCCTGCGTAAACGGGATGAAAACCGTCGCGGGCGCAGCTACGTCCAGACTTCTTTGCTTCGTCTCGTTGACCACGCCGATGACACGACGCATCGCCGGATCAAAGCCAGCGTACAGTTGCCGGCCGAGCGGTTCATCGTTGGCGAAGTTCCGGCGCGCAAACGCTTCATTGACTATGACGACGGGTTCGGCGCCGATCGTGTCGTTTTCGTGGAACGGCCTGCCTTGTCGCATGGCCATCTTCATCACTCGGAAATAGTCGGGTGAGACCAGGCGGTACTCCGTCGAGCCAGTCCACTCGCTCTTTCCGGCTAACTTGTAAGGCAAGTTGAACCACGCATCCAGCGGCAACTTGTTGGTTACGGCGGCGGCTTCGACCCCGGGCAGGCCGCGAAATCTCTCGAGCCCGCGCAAGTAAAGATCATTGATCTTCGCGACGGTGTCGTAGTTCTTTCCCCGAGGCGAAATCTGGAAGCCGAGTAGATTTTGGGCCTCAAAGCCCGGCTCGACGTTGCGTAAATTAGCGAAGGTTTTGAGCAACAAGCCGGCGCCGACCGTCAGCGCCAGAGCCAGCGCGACTTCGACAACGACCAACACGCTACGCAAACGTCCGCGCACACTGCCGGCGCCGATCTTGCCCGCCCCTTCTTTGAGCGCACCATTCACATCCACGCGCAATATCTGCAGCGCCGGGGCCAGACCGAAGACGATGCCAGTCAGGAGGCTTACCGCGAAACAAAAAACTAACACACGCCAATCCAAACTGACTTCGTCAGCACGCGGAATCATGCCTTCGGGCAGCAGCGTCCGCATGGCATTCAATCCCCAGATCGCCAACAGAAGTCCGCCGCAGCCTCCTATCAGCGCCAGGACCACGCCTTCGGTCAGCAGTTGCCGAATCAAACGCCAACTACCGCCACCCAGCGCCATCCGAATCGCCATTTCTTTCTGCCGCGCCGCCGCTCGAGTCAATTGCAGGTTGGCGACGTTCGCGCAGGCGATGAGCAACACAAGGCTGACTGCGCCAAGCAGAATCCACAACAACTCCCGCACGTTGCCGGTCATATTCAGCCGCCAGTTTCGCGCTCCAAAGGTTTCGTTCTCTTGCGCCTGCTTCGGGTAAGTAGCGCGGAATTTTTCAAACACCAGATTCAGTTCAGAACGCGCGTGATCTGTTGTGACTCCCTGCTTCAAGCGGCCGATGACAGTCCAGTTGTGCCCTTCGTTCTTACTGGCTGGGTTGACGCCCATCGGCACGAAGACATCCTGAGCCCCGAAATATTCAAAACCGGGAGGCATAATCCCTACGACCGCATAGGCGTTATCGTTAAGCGTTATCGTCTTGCCGATTATTCCGGTCTCTGACCCGAAGCGACGACGCCAGAATCCGTCGCTCAGAATCACCACGCGTTCGCCGGCAGGGCTGTCTTCTTCTTTCGTGAAGCCGCGTCCCCTGGCGGGAAGGACGCCCAACACGCGAAAGAATTCAGCTGATACCCTCCAGCCGCGAATGTATTCGGTCTGACTTTCATCGGAGAGATAGGTGTTCGACCCCATCCCCACAGTCGCAGTTACAGCTTCAAACGACTGGTTGTTGTCGCGCAGGAAGACAAACTTCGGTTCGCTGACGTTAGAGCCGAAGTCGTTGCCCGGGAAAGCGCGTCCCACCTCCATCAGCTTTTCCGATCCGGGGTAAGGCAGCGGACGCAATAGCACCGCATTAACAACTGTGAATATCGCCGTGTTCGCGCCGATGCCTAACGCCAGCGTGAAGAAGGCAATTAACGTGAAGCCGGGCTTCTTCAACATCATGCGAATGCCATAGCGAAGGTCCTTTAGCAGTGTTCCCATTACTTCCTCCAGGCTGCCTCTCAATCCAGTTTTCGATGCTGACTCCCTCTCCTTTGGGAGAGAGTTGGGGAAAGGGCTTGAGTTTCGACCCCAACCTAAACCGCCTCTTCCCCGGCCCTTCTCCCGGGAGGAGAAGGGAGATATCAAATTCGAATTCCGAAATCCGCAATTCGAGATTCCTACTCGTAACGCAACGAGACCACCGGATCGACCTTCGTAGCGCGTCTGCTCGGCACGTAGCAAGCAACCAGGGCAACGCCGGTAAGTAGCAGGGCAATGCTAACGAATGTTGCCGGATCGGTTGGTCCTACTCCGAACAGCATGCTGGCCATCAACCGCGTCAGACCAAAGGCGCCCACCAAACCAAACGCAATGCCAATGAGCGCCAGCGCCATTCCCTGCCCGATCACCATTCGGAACACATCGTACGGCTGCGCGCCGATCGCCATACGAATGCCTATCTCGTGCGTGCGCTGCGTTACCGAGTACGACATCACACCGTAGATGCCGACAATGGCCAGTACCAAAGCGATGCCGGCAAAGAGACTGAGCAACGTCAGGTTCAAACGTTCCGGCGCCACTGATTCCGCGCGAATTTCATCCATAGTGCGAACGCTGTAAATGGGTTGATCGGGATCAATTGTCTTAACCTGTTGCCGCACCGCGGAGATCAACTGATTCGGATCGCCAGAGGCTTTGAGAATAACGGTCATGCCGCCGCCCGGAACCTGCGCAAATGGGAAATAGCCCTGTACTCGATTTGAATCCTGGCTGAGGCCCTCCATCTTTACGCGCCCCACTACGCCAACCACCGTTAGGAACTGTGGCCGTTCCTCGCTACCCATTACTATGCGCTTGCCAATCGGGTCTTCGTTGGGCCAGTAGCGGCGGGCAAACTCTTCATCAATTACGATTGTATTCAGTGCCGCATAATCCCTTTGAATTTCGTTGAGTTTGCTGAGGTCCTTGCCGGCCAGAGACGATCGATCGTCGTGATCATCAAAGTAGCGTCCGCGCTTTAAGGGAATGTTCATCGCGCGAAAGTAATCAGGTGTCACCAGGCAGGCCTCCATCAAGGGTGTTTGGTCACGAGGCGGACGAGGCCGGCCATCGACCACAAACCCCGTTTGCCAACCATTATTCCCCAGCGGCAACCCCGAAGCTGCGGCAGTGGCTTCAACACCCGGCAAGCCGCGAAGATTTTCGAGCAGGCGGTTGAAAAACTGTTCGCGCTGTTCAGCGGTCGCATATTTCTTCCCCGGCAGCGCCACCGTGAAGCTGGTCAGATGTTCATAGGAAAAACCGGGGTTTACTTTTTGTAGCCGGTAGAAACTGCGAATCATCAAGCCGGCCCCGATTAGCAGCACCAGGGTGGTGGCGACTTCCACCACCACCAGTGAACTGCGCAACCAATGCCGGCCCGAAGTCCCGCGTCCAGTCTCTTTCAAAGTCTCATGAACATCGACGACGCCGGCCTGTAGCGCGGGCACCAGTCCGAAAAGAATTCCCGTGACAAACGACAGTCCGATAGTGAAGACCAATACGCGCCAATCAAGAGTGATCTCCCGTGACCGCGGAATGGCATCCGGACTTATATAGAGAATGAGTCTGATTCCCCACTGGGCAATCAGTAATCCCAGCGTGCCGCCGATCAGTGCCAGCAACACGCTTTCCGTTAATAATTGACGCGCGATGCGCCATCTTCCCGCACCCATGGCCGCACGAATGGCCATTTCTTTCTGGCGCGATTGGGCCCGGGCCAGCAAGAGGTTGGCGATATTCGCGCAGGCAATCAGGAGAACAAAAGCTACTGCTGCAAACAATACCCAGAGCGTGCGGCGAATGTCGCTAACATAAATCTCAATCAGTGGCCGGACGCCGATGCCATTGCCGGCATTGGAAGCGTTGTATTGCTTTTCCAGGTTGGCGCCGATGTTATCCATCTCTGCTTTCGCCTGTTGGAAGCTGACTCCCGGCTTAAGGCGCGCGACTCCGTACAGGCCAGGATGATTGTCGCGCCGTTGCCAACTCACCTCGTCGGCGAGTTGACCGACCGGCACCCACATCTCGACGCGGCTGGGGTATTGAAAACCCGGAGGCATTACTCCAATTACGCTGTAGCTTTTGCCGTTGAGCGTTAGCGGTTGATTCAGGATGCTCTTCTGACCGCCAAACCGCTGCTGCCACAAGGGATAGCTCAGGACAACCACACGTGATCCGCCCGGCTTGTCTTCATCGTTTGTGAAAAGACGGCCCATCAATGGATTGGCGCGCAATGCTGAGAAAAGATCGGCGGAAACCTGGCCGGTGATTATGCGTTCAGCCTCTCCGGCGCCGGTGAGGTTGTAATTGCTGCGGTTGTACACGCCAATTTTTTCGAAGACGTGATTCTGATTTCGCCAATCGATAAAGTTCGGATAAGAGATCGACATTTCCTCCATCGACTTGCTGGTCTCGTTCAGGAACACCAGTCGATCGGAGTCCTCATAAGGCAACGGGCGCAGCAGCACCGAGTTGACGACACTGAAAATCGCGGTGTTCGCACCGATGCCCAGAGCCAGCGCCAGGATCACCACGAAAGTGATCGCCGGGTTCTTGAGCAACACACGCGCGCCGTAGCGCAGGTCCTGCCATAGGGTGTGCATTACATCTCCTCCATCGCCATTGCCGATGTCCAATTGCCGATTGCCGATTTCTTGAAGTCTTCCCTCCGTCAGAACCACCTGCGGTAGCGGGTGGTTGAACCAGCGCTATCAAGCAAGTCAGACCGATAGATCAACCAGCCGCTACCGCAGGTGGTTCTGACCTATTCGTATCTCAGCGCTACCAGCGGATCGACTTTCGTTGCGCGTCGCGCCGGGATGTAACAGGCGATCAATGCCGTCACCAACAGGCACAGCGATACCAATGCGAACGTCACAACGTCCGTCGGTTTGACCCCATACAACAAGCTGCTCATCAATCGTGTCAGGGCGAAAGCCCCGACCAATCCGGTGGCGATGCCGATTACTGCCATCGCCATCCCGCTTTTCAATACCAGCTTCAACACATCACTCATTTGCGCGCCCAGGGCCATGCGAATACCAATCTCCTGCGTACGCTGCGTGACGTAATAAGCGGTGACGCCGTAGATGCCGATCATCGCCAGCAACAAGGCCACTCCGGCAAACGCGCTCAACAACAGCACTGGAGCACGCCGGGGCGCAACAGATGTTGCCAGAACGTCGTTCATCGTCCTGACGTTGAAAACCGGTATCCCTTTATCGAGCGCTCGAATCTCGTTGCGCATCGCCGCAGTCATGCTTGATGGATCGCCGTTGGTGCGTATTACAAGGGACATGCCCGACCAGGAAGAGTCCTGAGCGTACGGCACATACATCTGGGGGCCGGCATCGGCGTCCAGCGATGGCTTTGTCTCACCGACTACCCCGACGATTTCACGCGGGAACTTCTCGTCGCGCCAGATCGTGATACGCCTGCCTACTGGACTTTCCCCAGGCCAAAGCCGACGCGCCATCGTCTCGTTAATGATCAGCACTTTTGGTGTTTTTTCGGTATCCTGTTCTGTGAAGGCACGACCGGTAATAAGCGGGATGTTCAAGGCGCGGAAATAGTCAGGCGTGGCAACGAGGTAGGCGGCGTTGTCAGACTCTTCCGGCGTAGCCGGGCGGCCCTCGCGAATAACAGAACGCCAAACGTTGAAGGTATCGCCGCTTAGCGGCAGACTGAGCACCGCGCCGGCGGACTGCACGCCGGGCAGCGCCTTCAGGCGCCCGACCAATTGACGAAGCATTTGAACGCGAGGCTCGCCCTGCGGGTATCTCGCTCCGGGAAGTGCCACTCGCATGGTGAGCGTGTTGTCAGGATTGAATCCCGGACTCACCTCGCGCAGACGTATGAAACTCTTGATAAGTAGTCCGGCGCCCACCAGCAACACGAATGACAAGGCGATCTCTGAGACCATCATCAGGCTGCGCAGTCGGTTGTGACTCGCTCCTCCCGAGCCGCTACGCCCGCCTTCCTTGAGCCGCTCATTTAGTTCAACGCGTGATGCTTGCAATGCGGGCGTCAGACCAAAGATCAGCCCGGTGACGACGGCCAGCGCCAACGTGAAGACTAATACGCGCGCATCGGGTCTAATTTCATCGAAGCGAGGAGTATTCGGCGGGCTTACCGCGATAAGTAGTTTCGTGAGCCAGACACCCAGTAAGAGGCCAATACCGCCGCCTACGCTTGATAGCAAAACGCTCTCGGTAAGCAGTTGGCGAATTATCCGCCCGCGGCTGGCCCCCAGCGCCGTGCGAACCGCGATCTCCTTTGCCCTGACGGTCGCACGCGCTAGTAACAAATTGGCCACATTCGCGCAGGCGATAAGTAATACAAACGCGACGGCGCCCAACAGAAGCAGCAGCAACAAGCGCATCGCCCCGACTAATCGCTCCTGCAAGTTCGTGACCCTTACGCTCCAGCCACTATTGGTTTCATTGTAGGTTTGCGCCAGCCGTCGGTTGATGGTGTCCATTTCGGCCTGCGCTTGCGACACTGTCACACCTTTTTTGAGCCGGGCGATTACACTGACGTAGCGATTGTCACGTGGCTCCGTGCCAGGATTGATAGGGAACGAAACCCACAGTTCGGACCGATCCGGATAGTCAAACCCTGGCGGCAGTACACCGACAACGATAGCGCTCTTGCTGCTCAGCATTACTTTGCTGCCAACAATATTGCGGTCGGCGCCGAAACGCCGCTGCCACAATTCATAACTCATCACCACGACCGGCTCGCGACCGGGCTGCGCATCGTCGGCTTGCAGAGTCCGACCCAGGAAGGCGTTCGTACGAAAGAGGGGAAAGAAGTCAGCAGTAGCGCTGGACGCGCGCACGCGTTCTGTCTCTTCGCCGCCGGAGAGGAATACGTTGCCCGTAATAAACCCGGCTATCTGCTCGAAGACCTGATTCTGTTTTTGCCAGTCGGCAAAGTCCGGCACGGACATGTTGCTCTGCGTGATTCCCTTTGACGGGTTAACACCTTCGAGCACAGCAATCTGCTCCGCTGCCGGAAACGCCAGCGGGCGCAGCAGCACTGCGTTCACTACACTAAAGATGGCGCTGTTCGCACCGATACCCAGCGCCAGCGTGATCACCGCAATGATCGAGAACGCCGGTTTTTTGGTAAGCATGCGGACGGCGTAGCGCAGATCTTGTAGCAGTATTTGCATCGCATACCTCCTGTCAGAATCACCTGCGGTAGCGGGTGGTTGAAACAGCGCTATCAAGCAAGTCGGACCGATAGATCAACCACCCGCTACTGCAGGTGGTTCTGACCTACTCGTATCTCAGCGCCGTCAGCGGATCGACTTTCGCTGCGCGCCGCGCCGGCAGGTAGCAGGCCAGCAGCGCCACGACAAACAGCAACAGCGTGATGACTGCAAATGTCGCAAGATCAGTTGCGCTCACCCCGTAGAGCAGGTTTTTCACTACGCGTGTTAGCGCGAAGGCAGCAGCCAGGCCCACTGCTACCCCGGTCGAGGCCAGGAGCATGCCTTGTCCAATCACAAGCCTGAGCACATTGTTGACTTGAGCGCCAAGCGCCATGCGAATTCCGATCTCGTGGGTGCGTTGACTGACGCTGTAGCTCATCACGCCGTATATACCGACAGTCGCCAGCACCAGCGCCAGCATGCCAAAGCCACCGAGGAGCAGCGCACCAAAACGAGCCGGGAATAAAGAGATGTCAATGTTCTCGGCCATCGTAACTACATTGAAAGGCGGCAAATTATCATCCAGCGTTTTCACCTCCTGGCGAACCGCGGGGATCAGATTCCTCGGGTTGCCGCCGGCACGCACCAGCAGCGTCATCACCGGCGAAGGGTTTTGCGAGAAAGGCAAAAACAGGAATGGCACCGGGTCTTCACCCAGAGAGAGATACTTGCTGTCTCTTACTACGCCGATGATCTCGCAGGAGACCGGCCGCCCGCCTCGCCGCATCACTCGCAAGCGGCGTCCGATGGGTTCTTCGTTGGCAAAGAACCTCTGGGCCATCGTCTCGTTGATGATCACGACACTGGGCGTGCCCGGCTGCGCTTCCGCCGTAAAATCGCGCCCGCGCAGTAACGGAATGCCGAGCGTTTGAAAGTAGTTTGGGCCGACTGTGTTGTTGCCGATGACTGGCGGGTTTTCGCCTGCCGGTGGTTCATGACCTTCAACAATCGTGGGCGCAGCCAGGGCCGGAGCGTAAAAGAAGCTCAGCGGCGCAGACTGTGCGATGCTCGCTGCCTGCACGCCCGGCAACGATTGCACACGATTGACCAGTTGCTGGTAGAACAGCCTGCTCCTGGTTTCGTCATAACCTTGCGAGCCTGTAGCGAGTGACATTGTCACCACCTGCGCCGCATCGAAACCAGGACTGATTGTCTGGGCGTTACGCAAGCTTCTGAGAAACAACCCAGCCGCTACAAGCACCACCAATGACATTGCCACCTGCGCGATCACAAGGATATTCCGCAGACTGAACAGGGTGTGCCGGTGGCCGAAGGCGCTCCTTTCATCTTTCAATACCGGCACGAGCTCAGGCTTCGAGGCTTGTAGCGCCGGCACCAGTCCGAAGACGATGCCGGCCACCAGGGAGAACAAAAATGTGAAGACGAGGACTCGCCAGTCAGCGCGCACATTAATATTAATTGGTAACGGAATAGATGGCTTTAAGGCCATCAATAGATTGGTAACCCAAATGCTCAAGACCAATCCCGCGCAGCCGCCGAGAAAAGCAAGTAAGACGCTTTCGGTCATCAACTGACGTACAAGACGGCCACGACTGGCCCCCAGCGCCAATCGAATCGCAATCTCCTTACGACGGGCGGTTGAACGAGCCAACAAAAGATTGGCCACGTTAGCGCAGGCAATTAAC
>DASXRU010000111.1:0-19163 GCA_036506395.1 Pyrinomonadaceae bacterium
CACCGCCGCCAGCCCAACCGCCCACTTCAATGGCAACTCGCGGAAAAACCAGAAATGCGCGAGGACTGCCATTAGCAAGCTGGCGCACATTCCACCGATTGCGCCCTCCCACGTCTTGCCCGGGCTGACCTTTGGCGCCAGCTTGTTTTTGCCGATTGCTCTGCCAACGTAATAGGCCGCAGTGTCGCCGCCCATCAGCACCATGAAGAAAAATGAAAGCAGGTGGGCAGACAGCGGCTCTCTGAAGCCTCTGCGGGTCGCGACCAGATGGCCTCCCAGCAGGCCGATGTACATGACGCCCAAAAGTGTTGCGCCCACGGACGCGATCATTTTGTCGAAAGGTGCTCCCCTGAGCACTGCCGCCGTCAACGTTCCCATCGTCAGCACGATGAGGATTATTTCGATCATCAGCAGGTCGGGCCACGAATGCGGCTCTACAAAGTAGAAGACGGAGAACAGAGCTGCTGAACCGAGATAGCCTGCCACAAAATCTGCCTTCACACCTCGCCGTCCCACCAGCAGCCAGAATTCAGATAGCGCGATCACCATGCCCGCTACTGCCAGCAGCACGAACATCAGCCCCAACTTCGGAATTAGAATTGAGGCAATCAGGATGGGCAGCGCAACGGCGGCCGTGATTACTCGCGCCGTTGACGAACTGGAACTCGCCACTTTGGATTTTGGGGTGGAAGGTTTCAAAAGGTTAGGCGTCGGGATCGGTGGCCCCAGTCGGGTTCATCTCGGTATTACGAGTTTCGCATTTCTTAACTGGAAAAAAATGCCAGTCAGGAAACGATCCACCAAATCACACGAAGTAAACACGAACTTGTTTTAGTGTTATTTCGTGTGACTTAGTGGATCGTTCGCTCTTTAGTTAGGCCAAATCAACAGAATAAGGCCCGCAACTCACTTCGCGTTGACGACGAGCTTCAAGCCGCCAAAGCGGCGGTTGCGCCCCTGATAGTCAGCGATTGCTTCCAGCAAATGAACCCGGCGAAAGTCAGGCCAAAGGGTTTCCGTGACGTAGATCTCTGCGTATGCGCTTTGCCACAAGAGGAAGTTCGAGATGCGTAGCTCGCCGCTGGTGCGTACCAGCAGATCGAGTTCCGGCAGACCCTGCGTGTACAACTCTCGAGCAATTGCTTCCTCGGTTATCGCATCAGGAGATTTTCCTTCCCCCATTAGCCGTTGCACCGCCGCGCGACAGGCATCAACAATCTCGGCGCGACCGCCATAATTTAATGCCACGCTCAGGACCATGCCGGTATTGGCTGCCGTGCGCTCCGTGGCTTTGGTTATTTCAAGCCGAACGTTGTCTGCCAGCTCGCTGGTGCGGCCGATGGTCTGAAAGCGAATGTTCTGCTTATCAATCTCATCGAGCTCCAGGCGCAGGTAACGCCTGAGCATGCGCATCAGCGCGTCAACTTCGTAGCGTGGGCGCTTCCAGTTTTCGGTGGAGAAGGCGTAAAGCGTCAGCGCTCCCAATCCCAAACGCGCGCCGGTATCCACCGCGGCGCGCACTGCTTCAACTCCGGCCCGATGACCGGCGATGCGCGGTTGTCCTCGTTGCGCCGCCCAGCGTCCGTTGCCATCCATGATGATAGCGACGTGCCGCGGCATGCGTTCAGACGACAACGACGCGAGCAACCTCTCGTCGCGCGTTCCCTTTTTTACCACTGAAGCAAAATCAGCTAGCAACGCGGTTGTTACGCTCCTGGAACCCAGCTCGCCAAGGGCTTTTGAATTCGCCGGCTGCAGGCAGTACCGGCAACAAATTTCTTTACCTTTACCTTTTGTACTTCGCGCCTGCGCGCGTGTCAATCATAGTGCACCGACAGCAGCGTCAGCCCGCATGCGGAGGCGGTTTGGCCAGCAAGCGCACGCTCGCCGGTAAGAATAGCGCAGCTGATTGTTTCTTCGTCAATTTCGTTTCGCGCAACCGCCAGCAGAGAGCCCACTATCGAACGCACCATGTAACGCAGAAAGCCATTCGCGGTAATGGACACCTCTACCAGATCGCACATTCCCCGCTCGTCCCATTTGTCAGTAATCCCCAGGGCCGTAATCGTGCGCACACGAGTTCCCGCTTCCGATTGCGCCGAACTAAATGCGTTCCAGTCATGTTCTCCCAGAAAAAGCTTCGCGCCTGAGCGCATCCTTTCCAGGTTCAGCTGCCGCGCTTCCTGGTGCGCGTATCGAACCCAGAACGGTGACATCACGGAAGCATTCACTATGCGATAGAGATAAGTCTTGCCGCGCGCGGAAAATCGCGCGTGGAAATCGGCGCCCGCCTCCTGCACCTCCAACACGCGCAGGTCGCGCTCAACATTTCCATTGATGGCTGCGCGCAGTTTCTCAGGCGTAATTTCACGCTGCAATTGGACACTGGCCACCTGACCCTCGGCGTGCACGCCAGCGTCAGTGCGTCCCGATCCGTGAACCACAACCTCGCCGCCCTCAATCAGACTCAGTACTCGTGTCAGCTCGCCCTGCACCGTGCGCAGGTCATTCTGCATTTGCCAGCCATGAAAGTCGGTGCCGTCGTATTGGAGCGTTAGCTTGAAGTTCATTTTTGGCCGGTCAGTTGTCAGTTGTCAGTTGATCTTTGTCTACTGCCTATCTGCCGTCTGCCTACTACCATCTGTTGTCCTGCTGCCGGGCTTAACCGCGATATCGCCACGACCGCATGCTTCGCAAACAGAAGGCTCAACCGCCGGCACATCCAGCGTCGCCAGCGATATTCGTGGCACGCCGACGTCAGCTTTGCCCCCGGATCGATCAATGATCGAAGCTGCGCCGGCAACATCTGCTCCCGCTTCGCGCAGCGCCTGGATTGTCTCGCGGGTCGAACCGCCGGTCGTTATCACGTCTTCGACTACCAGGACGCGTTCGCCGGGCGCAACCGCAAAGCCCCGCCGCAAAGTCATTCTCCCTTGTTCGCGCTCCGTCCAGATGAAGCGAGTGCCGAGATGCCGCGCAACTTCATAGCCTATGACAATGCCGCCGATTGCCGGCGAAGCAACCAGCTGCACATTTTGATTGCAGAATCGTTCGGCGATGGCAGCTGCAAAAGCAGAAGCCACTGACGGATCCTGGAGCGCAATTGCGCATTGCAAATACGTCGAACTGTGAAGCCCGCTCGAGAGCGCAAAGTGTCCCTCAAGCAATGCCCCAGTTTTTTTGAACCTTTCGATTACTTCTTCGGATTGCAAGAGATCAGTCTTCCAATAGCAAGATACGCTGGCTTGTTCGTAGACTCAGGCGCGGACTACAATACGATTCCATGAAACCACGGCGCAATCTTATTTCCGATTCTGTCCTCGTTCAAGAAGCAGCGGAACTTCTGCATAACTGCGGCGGCTATGCCACTGCTGCCGAGATCGTAGACGCGGTTTTTAAGCTTTCTAATATTGACTCTCAATTGGCGGTGGGATTGATAGCCGACCTGATTGGCGGCGATCCCCGCTTTCAAGTGCTTGAGAGTGGCAACGTCAATCTGCTTCAGCGTGATCACGATTCGCGTCTATTGTCGGCCACCGACTTCGTGGTGGTAGATGTGGAAGCCACGGGAGCACGCTTGCTGCCTTGTCGCGCTATCGAAATTGGAGCGTATCGTGTCACTGACGGACATATCGTGGCGAAGTTTGAAACGCTTCTGAACCCGGGAACGCCGATTCCGCGTTTCATCAGGACACTGACGGGAATCTCGGATGATCTGGTCAGGAACGCTCCTGCCTTTAACGACGTCGCCGAGGAATGGCTCGACTTCGCCGGCGACAGCGTGTTGGTGGCGCACAATGCGCCATTTGATCTACGCGTTCTTAACCAGGAGATTGGGCGCGCCTTCCCCGGATATCGAATGGGAAACTCCAGTCTGTGCACTATTACACTGGCGCGTCACCTGGTCCCCGAACTCGAGCGTTACCGGCTTGACTCTGTCGCCGATCATTTCGGTATCGAGATTGCCACGCGTCATCGCGCCGGCAGTGACGCTTTCGCTACCGCGCAGATACTGATCAGACTGTTGGAAAAACTGGACGAATTTGGGGTTGAAGATATTGGAGCGGCGCGACGCTTCCGCCACAACCCGGAGGCGCCGGCGTCCCGTCAGCACGAGGCGCGATTAGCTTTCGACGTCTGACAGCGGCCGGGCTTGCCGGGCCCGCAGTAGGCTGCGGCCAACGAAGATCGCAATTATCAGCACCGCCAGACCTATTCCGATTGCCGGATAGTATCGCGCCAGCAATTCCTTCGCGTGATCGCCGTATCGCGCGGCCAAATATGCTTCCAGCAAATAACGAAACGCCCGCCCAATGGCGATGGCTATCGCCATTCGCAAAGCGCTGAGACGAAACACGCCTGCGGAGACCACGAACAGTTTGAACGGAAACGGTGGCGGCAACAGCGATGCCACCAGCACCGACAGCACATCATAACGTTCAATCAGATCTTTGACGCGCGCTTGCTTCGACGGCGAAAAACGCGCCAGAGCACGACGCCCCGCTCGCTGGGAAAAGTAATAAAGAATGACGCAACCCGCGGTGGATCCAATCGTCGCCGCCGCAGCGTAGATGACCATCCAGCCGGGACGCGCAGCCGATAGCAGCATCACCACGGCATCGGGACCGCCCGCCATAGGTACAAAAGCGCCATCCAGTAAGGCAATTGCGAAAAGACCGAAGGGACCGAAGGTGATCAGATAATTTGAAAAGTTACCGAGCTTTCTTAAGAGCCACTTCAACGTTTACTTGCTTCCTTTCTACTGCCGCGCCAGGGGCTACTGATCCAATGTACTTTCTTTTCCGCGCTCAACTGCGGCCCGGCCACGGCCGGACAGCAGATAAACTATCAGCGCCAACAGACAAACGCCAGCGACAATGCTGATGATCATCAGCCCATTGTCTTTAAGAAATCTTAAAACGCGTTCGCCATAGAATACTGCCAGAATACCCTCGACGTAGTAGCGCAGCGAACGCGCGATCAGAACCGTTAACAGAAATCGCCGGCGGGGAAACTCCATGGCGCCCGCCGTAGCCACAAAAATCTTGAAAGGCATAGGCGGCGGTAAAAGCGCAGGCACCGCCAACGCCAGAATTCCAAAGCGTGCGTAAGCGCGCTCGACTCGTTTGATATGTTCGGCGCGAAATCGCCGGCGCAGAATCGCCTGCCCCCCGCGGCGGATAATCGTGTAAAGCAGCCAACATCCAAGCACTGATCCCAGCGCTGCAAACAACGGGAAAATGAAAACCGCTCGCGGATGTTTATAACACCGCACAACGACGAGGTAGTCGTTGATTTCCGGCAACGATAAAAGCGACGAATCAAGTGCTCCGATAAGTACCATCGCCGGCCCGGCAACGTACAGGGGCACACTTACTATGAAAGCACCCAACCGAAGGGCGACAGCGTGTAGCCAATCAAACATAGACTAGCAATTATTCAGATTACTCAAACCGGACGCGCGGAGGAATAAGCAGGAAATGCGATCTGCCAGGCACTCACTTGCAACTGTTTCATTTGACGGGAGCAAAGACGACCGGCGAGTCGTAGGTGACGCCGACGGTGACGCCGGAATGAGGGCTGAAACTCGTCAGCCCTTTTATCCCGGCAAAATCGAAACGCAGGCCGGAAGCCCTTACCTGCATTCCCAGACGTGCCTGGGCCTGCGATTCTGTGCCCAGCGGACCATTGCCGGGACGTGTGTTGGCGCGGCCATTCACCTCTCCGGCCAGGCTGAATTGCCGGTTGATGCGATAGATGCCGGCGGCGCCATAAGTGAACACGTCATTCTGGGAAAAGAGAGTGGTGGGGGCCGTCAGGATTGCAATTCCGAGATTGCCGAACGTATTGAGCTGTTCATCGCGTCCAAACTTCTTGCCGAACAGCACCTGGCCGTAAGCGTTAGTCTGATTCAATCCGATACCGCGAGCCTGGTTGGAGTTTGGCAGCTCCACGCCAAACTGAAATCCCAGCGACGGTCCATGACGAGTTTCGTTACGCACCTTGATCTTGGTGGAGAGCGTGAAATCGCCAAAATCGTTTGTCGAAGATGCCGCCGGTCCTACGTTCAAAGGAATTGCCGACAGTCCCTGCGAGTTTATGCTGAGGAAATTCTGCGCTACGCCTTCAATCTGAACCTCGACGTTCGGCGACAGGCCGATATGGACGCCAATCACGCCCACGCGCGTCAAATCGCCGGTCAGTCCGGAAACCGGAAACTTTGCGCCCTGAAAAAAATCCACTCCGGCTTCGATTCGTAGCGTGCCTGGGGGAATGATATCCACATCCTCGGTAAGCAATGGCCTTTGCTGAGCGCTGACGCCTGCCGTTACACCGAGCGTGAACAGCAACGCACTGCACAGGAACACGAGGTGGTAAAGCCTTGGCATGCGACGGATTGTAGCCATTAAGCGCGACAGCGTCAACGCGTGTTTGGTTACGAGTGGAACTGATAACCGGCCTGCGTATTTGACTCTGCGGCGATCCTTCCTTAAGCTATCCCCAAACTTCAGCTGACTTGGCTCCTCGCCACACTTCAGCGTAGTTATCCCGGCTTTAAATCTACCTAGACTTTGAACTGTCTCCTCGCAGGAGAGATTCATAAAGGTGCCAGCATGCTGGACCACGATTTGCGTTTATACGAATCGTGAAAATATCTCGCGGGTGAACAACGGAATTGGACCACGCCCGCAAGAAGCTTGCACGGTAAGCAGCACGAATTTGCAATCATGGCTGAAGCTAAATCACAAGTAGTCAGCGAAGATATCGGTGAGGACGCGGAGCGCAAACGTGCGGAAGAAGCGCTGCGTGAAGCTGAACGGAAGTACCACTACATCCTGGAGAGTTCCGGCCAGGGTATCTTTCAGACGACTCCGGATGGCAGATTCATTGTTGCAAATTCCGCACTAGCTCGCATGTTCGGTTTTGAGTCTGCCGACGAGCTGATCAATACGCGCACCGACATTTCCAGTCAACATTACGTTGAACCTCAAAAACGCGAAGAGTTCAAGCGGCTATTCGAAGAGAATGGTTTTGTGCAAAAGTTTGAATACCAGGCTTATCAAAAAGATGGCAGCAGGATCTGGATCTCAGAGAATGTTCGCGCCGTACGCGATGACAGCGGGACTGTTGTCTACTACGAAGGGACTGCCCGGGACATCACCGAGCGGAAACAGGCGGAGGAGCGATTGCGAGAAAGCGAAGAGCGCTATCGCGACCTGGTTGAGAACAGCCGCGAGTTGATCTGCACGCATGACCTGGACGGGCAAATTCTTTCGGTGAACCGTGCGGCCGCCAGCGTCCTGGGCTACGACCAGAGTGATTACTCCGGCAAGAAGAACTTGCGTGACATTCTTGCTCCCGAGTTCCGCGATGAATTTGACGACTATCTCCGCACAATCCGCAACGACGGGGTCGCCAGCGGCCTGATGCTGGTCCAGACGGCCGCTGGAGAACGCCGCATATGGGAGTACTACAATACGCTTCGTACCGAAGGGTTGCCGAAGCCTATCGTGCGGGGCATGGCGCACGATGTCACCGATCGAAAGCGGGCGGAAGAGGCGCTCCGTGAGCTCGGACGAAAATACCGCGATATTTTTGAGAACGCCGGTGAGGGGATCTTTCAATCGACGCCCAATGGCCAATTCATAGCCGCCAACCCGGCGCTGGCCCGCATGCATGGGTTTGCTTCTCCGGAAGAGTTTATTCAAAGTCGAAATGATATTCCCCGTCAGATTTATGCCGACCCGGCACGCCGCGAAGAGTTTAAGCTACTCCTCGAAGAGCAAGGCGTGGTGCGCGGGTTTGAGCACCAGATATTTAGAAAAGATGGGAGCAAGATCTGGATATCAGTGAACGCGCGCGCGGTGCGCGACGAGCAAGGGGGAGTCTGGTACTACGAAGGTACGGCTCAGGACATCACCGAGCGTAAACATGCCGAGGACCAGCTGCGAGAAAGCGAAGAGCGCTATCGCGAACTGTTTGAGAATGCCAAGGAGACCATTTACGTCCACGATCTCGACGGCAGATATACGTCGGTGAACCGGGCTGCCGAGAAACTGTCCGGCTATACCCGCGAGGAGATCCTGGGAAAAACGTTTCTCGACTTTATCGCTCCGGAATATGTTGAGGATGTTCGCGAGCACTTGTGTCAAAAACTGGTTACGCACGGCGAGACATCCTACGAAACTGAATTTATTGCCAGGAACGGTCGTCACGTCCCGGTCGAAGTCAGTAGCCGCCTGATCTACGAGAACGGCGTCCCCATCGCCGTGCAGGGGATGGCCCAGGACATCACCGAGCGCAAGCAGGCAGAAGACGAATTGAGCAGACAGACGGAAATCCTACAAAAAATAGTGGATTGCATTCCGGTGATGATCAACTTCACCGGTGCAGATGGTCGCGTCAAGCTGGTCAATGAAGAATGGCAACGTAAGCTGGGGTGGTCGCTGGAAGAAATATTGACGGAAGAGATTGACGTATTCGCCGAGTGCTATCCCGATCCGGCATATCGACACGAGGTATTGAATTTCACTGCCTCAGCCAATGGAGATTGGCTCGATTTCAAAACCAGGGTAAGAGATGGAGCTGTCATAGACACGAGTTGGGCGAACATAAACCTTTCAGATGGAACGACAATCGGCATTGGCCAGGATGTAACGGAGCGCAAGCGTGCGGAAGAGGCGCTCCGGAATGCTGAGCAGAAGTTCAGAAATATATTTGAACATGCGGTAGAAGGCATCTTTCAAACCACCCCGGACGGCAGATTCATCGCCGCTAATCCGGCCCTGGCAAGGATGTTCGGATTTAGCTCTCCGGAGGAGATGATCCGGGAGCGCGCGGATATCTCGAAGCAGCAATATGTCGAGCCGGAGCGCCGCAAAGAATTCAAGCGACTGCTGGAAGCGCAAGGCGTCGTGCACGACTTTGAGTATGAAGGTTATCGAAGGGATGGCAGTCGAATCTGGGCGTCAGACAGTGTTCGCGTTGTGTGCGACCCGGACGGGACGGCTCTTTACTATGAAGGCTTCACAGAAGACATCACGGAGCGCAAGCGTTCAGAGAAAGCGCTGCGGGAATCGGAAGAGAGGTTCTCCAAAGCCTTTCATTCCAGCCCGGCCGCGTTGTCGATTGCGTTGCTGGCAGACGGTCGTCTGCTGGAAGTCAACGCCGCCTTTCTGCGAATGACAGGTTACACCCGCGATGAGATTATCGGCCGAACAGCGCTGGAGGTTGGTTTGTGGGCCAGCCCGGACTGCAGGCTGACAATGGCCGAAACGCTGCGCGAGGGCGCTCCAGTCGATGATCTCGAGATCAGCTATCGCAGAAAGTCAGGCGAACTCCGCGATGGTCTGCTTTCGGTGGATCTGATTGAGTTGCAAGGCGAGCCATGCATACTGGGGATCTCTCAGGACATTACAGAGCGCAAGCAGGCTGAGGAAGAGCTAAAAATGCGCGAGGCGCAACTGACAGATGCCCAACGCCTGGCGCATCTGGGCAGTTGGGAGTGGGACCTGGCCACGAATATTGTGACATGGTCGGATGAGCTGTTTCGTATCTGGGGGGTGAACCCTCAAGAGTTTGGTGCGTCCTACGAGGCTGTCTTGCAGCTTGTACATCCTGACGATAGGAAATCCTTTGCCACCCTTATAGAAAAAGCTGTGCAGGAACACCAGCCCTATTCATTTGAACACAGAATCATCCGTCCGGACGCCACCCGACGAATAATTCATGCTCGCGGCGCCGTGGTTGTAGATGAGGCGGGTCGTGCCATTAGATTATTCGGCACGTCACAGGACATTACCGAACGCAAGCTGGCCGAAGACGAGATCAAAGCAACCAACGACTTGTTACGCGCGCTGTCCGCGAAACTGCAATCGGCAAGAGAGGAAGAAGGGGCCCGCATTGCGCGTGAGCTTCATGATGAGCTGGGCTCTGCCTTGACCAGCCTTAACTGGGGCCTTGAGGAAGTTGATAGGAGACTGACCTCTGGCGACCACGTGGATGTCTCCGCGTTGCGAGAAAAGATAGAAACGATGACGACCCTGGTCGATACCACGATCGACACCGTCAGGAGAATTTCCTCAGAATTGCGGCCCAGTGTTCTGGATGACCTGGGGTTGGTGGAAGCTATCGAATGGCAGGCACAGCAGTTCCAGGCGCAAACGGGAATCATTTACCAGAGCGATTGTTCGGTGGAAGACATTGATTTGAGCCGGGAGCAATCTACGGCTGTCTTCCGCATCTTTCAGGAGGCCCTGACAAACATCCTGCGGCATGCGGAAGCGACCAGATTTGCTTCTACCTTAAAGCTGGAGAGTAACAATCTTGTCCTGACCATCAGCGACAACGGAAAAGGAATTACCGCGAACGAAGTGTCTCGACCACAATCGCTTGGTCTGCTCGGTATGAGGGAACGCGCTCATCTCGTCGGAGGAGAAATCAATATCACGGGGGCTGAAGGACAGGGCACCGTGATAACCGTGCGAGTCCCACTAGTTGCTAAGCGGACTACCACAGTCTCAGCGGCTGCGCGCAGTTGAAAGCGGGCTTCGATTAGATCACAATGCTCTCGTCACAGGATGGCCTCACCGCAATGCAAGCCAGGGCAATGAGAAGAATCCTCATAGTCGACGACCATGCCGTTGTCCGCGACGGGGTAAAGCGGATTCTGAATCCGCAAACGGGCAAAATCTTTTTTGGCGAGGCCAGCAGTCCGCAGGAAGCGTTCAAACTTGCGCGGAAACACGAATGGGACGCGGTAGTGCTCGATCTTTCTTTAGGCGGCCGGAGCGGGCTGGAAGTATTGACAGGGCTAAAGCAGATTCGGCCCCGCCTCCCGGTACTGATCCTCAGTATGCATTCGGAAGAACAATATGCGCGGCGAGCTTTCAAAGCCGGCGCGGCCGGGTACATCACCAAAAACAGTCCCCGAGCAGAGTTGATCAGAGCGGTTAACAAAGTCATCGAGGGAGGAAGATACGTCACCTCCGCACTGGCCGAAAAACTCATTTTGGACATTGAAAGAGGCGGCGACCGGCCGCCTCATGAGTCCCTTTCCAATCGTGAGTTTGAGGTGATGGCCCTGATTGCTTCCGGCCGGACGATCGGCGAGATCGCCGACCAGCTTTCGCTGAGCAACAAAACCATCAGCACCTACCGGGCCCGGCTTCTGGCAAAAATGGGAATGAAAACCAGCGCCGAACTCACGCACTACGCTATCCAGAACAAGTTGGTGGATTGACGGCATTAATTCTACTCCCGGTGAGAGTGACCTCAGCGAAACGACGCGCGGCCATCGAGGCCGCGCGTATTTCTCGTGAAGGAGCCGACACGCCAGATCCTCCCCAACCCTCCCAGAGGGAGGGAGTAAGAGAAGAGCAAACGCAAGTTAGCACTACTCGGCGTACTTCCCCCTAGCCATCGAACGTCGCCCGAGTTATATTTGGCGGCGCCCATGAAAAAACAAATCTCCCTTAGCTTTCTTGCGCTGCTGCTTTGCTTCTCCACTTGCCCAGCGCAGATTCCTCCCGTTGCCTCCGGGAACCAGGAACCAAACGCAACTTCAACAACCCTTAAGCTCGCTGGTCTGCGCGATCGCGTTACCGTGCGACGCGATGAGCGCGGCATTCCGTACATCGAAGCGGCAAACGATGATGACCTGTACTTCGCGCAGGGTTACGTGACTGCGAGCGATCGCTTGTGGCAGATGGACTTGCTGCGACGAAATGTTCGCGGGGAACTCGCTGAGATACTCGGGCCAGCAGCGCTTAGCCAGGATCAGCGTCATCGCACGCTCGGCTTTGGCAGGATCGTTGATGCCACCGCTGCTCAGATGACCCCGCAGATGCGGGCTGTGCTCGAAGCGTACGCAAAGGGCGTTAATGCTTTCATCGAATCTCGAAACAACCAGAATCTTCCGCCTGAGTTTTTGATTCTGCAATACAAACCCCGGCCATGGCTGCCGGCAGATTCACTGGCTATCGGCAAGCTCCTGTATGAAATTCTATCGAACACATGGCAATACGACATCATGCGTGCTTCGCTGGCCGGCTTGCCGAAAGCGAAACGGGATGCGCTCTTACCGGAAACGTCGTCGCTCGATGTATTGGTCGTCGGCACGGACCGCGCGCACCAGTCGCATCGAAATTCGTCGCCCGTCCCGGCATCGCCGGACGAGTCGCTGCTCGCGACGCTTGCGCAGATAGCGGACGGCCGCGCGCCGGCAACGGCTCCATATCCTTTCCCTGACGGCCAGGTTTTTGCTGAGCCGACACAAGCCAGCAACAACTGGGTTGTCTCGGGCAAACTAACTGCCTCCGGCAAGCCGCTGCTGGCTAACGATCCGCACCTGCCTCCCTTCGCTCCGAGCATCTGGTACATGACCGAACTCGTCGCGCCTGGTGTGCATGTTGCCGGCGTAACCTTCCCCGGTGCGCCGGGAATAGTCCTGGGCCACAACGATCAAATTGCCTGGGGCGCCACGAATCTTGGACCCGACGTGCAGGATCTTTACCTGGAAAAATTTGATAAGGAAAAGCCGGGCCGCTACCTGACGCCGTCCGGCTGGCGCGAAGCCGAAGTACGGCACGAACAAATCAAGGTGCGCAAGGGTTTCGCTGACGCGTCCACTGAAACACAAACGTTCGATGTGACGGTCACGCGTCACGGTCCAATTGTTCTCGACAAAGATGGCGCGCGCTATGCACTTCGCTGGCCGGCTTTCGAATCAAATGGAGTGGAGTTCGAAGGATTGTTCATGGCGAATCGGGCGCGCGATTGGAAAGAATTTACCGCTGCCCTGAGCCGTTACACCGGCCCGACGCAGAATTTTATTTACGCCGACGTAAAAGGCCACATCGGTTATTACGGTGCGGGCCGCATTCCCATTCGCAAGACGGGCGACGGCAGCGTGCCGTATGACGGCTCGACCGACGCCGGCGAGTGGATCAGCTTTATTCCCTTCGACAAGCTGCCGCACCAACTTGATCCACGCTCGGGGATGATTGTCACCGCCAATCAACGCGTCGCCGGCGCGGACTATCCTTACTTTCTAACGCATGTCTGGGCCCAGCCGTATCGCGCGCGTCGCATCTTCGATTTGCTTTCGCAGAAAAGCAAACTTACCGCCGACGATTTTCGCCGGATTCAGGGCGACACCTATTCGATTGCCGGAGCCATCTTCGCGCGTGAAGCGGTTAAGATCCTTAGCGGGCAAACGATGGATGAAAAGATGAAGGCATCGGTCGGGTCGTTTTCAACCTGGGATGGCCGGCTGGATGCGGACTCGCGGGTGGCGCCGCTCGTGGCCCAGATGCGCATAGCGTTCCGCCAGCGCGTGCTGAAGGCCGCGCTGGGCGAACAGTTGTTCAAAACCTTCGTATGGCCCAATTCCGATCTGCTTATTGACCGGGTGATTAGTGAACAACCGCGCGAATGGTTGCCGCCGGAATTTAAAAGTTATGCCGACCTTCTGCACGCCAGTTACGCTGATGCTCGTGAGGCATTAACGAAAAGCCTCGGCACGGATGAGTCGAAGTGGACCTGGGGCGCCATGTCGCCGGCGCGCTTTTCGCATCCGCTGGCGCCGGCGCCATTTGTTGGAGCGCAGTTCACCATTCCGCCTTTCCCGCAAAGCGGCACGCCGTTCCTTCTTGGCGCTACCGTGAATGTGGGCGCTTCAGTTTCAATGCGCCTGATTGCCGATCCGAGCGATTGGGACAAGACACAGCACGGCATCGCACTGGGCGAGTCTGGCCTGCCAACGAGTCCCCACTGGAGCGATCAACTCGCCGACTGGCGCGCCGTAACGCCGCGCGCATTCCCTTTCACGAACTCTGCCGTTGCCAGCGCGACCAAAGAAACCACGATATTAGAGCCCCCGAAGTAGGCTCCTGTCAGAACCGCCTGCGGTAGCGGGCGGGCCCGGTTCCGCGCGCAAAGAAGGCCCGCCCGCTACCGCAGGCGGTTCTGACAAACGCGCCTTTGGCGCTCAAAAACATTGACCGCTCCGCATGAAAAAGCACAATCCAACACATGGCGCGTTTTCTGCGCCATCAATCTGCCTCCGGCAGTGCATGAACGAGTGCAGCAACATATCACTCGCCTGCGTGCGAGCGTGCCCGAGGCCCGCGTCACTTGGAACTTTGATGACAAACTTCACCTCACGATTAAGTTCCTCGGAGACATGGCCCCGGAGCGGGTTGGTGATCTTTCTTTAGCGGCCGCGCAGGCCGTGTCCGCCATAAAACCTTTTACACTCGCGGCTGAAGGTTGCGGCGCCTTTCCTCCGCGCGGCGAGCCTCGCGTCTTATGGATTGGAATCGTGGATGCGGCGGGAGAACTTGAACACCTTTATGAACGCCTGGAGGAGCAGTGTTCTATCCAGGGATTCACGCGCGAGCAGCGCCCGTTTCGTCCCCATCTGACCATTGCTCGCGTGCGCAAACCGCAGGATGCGCGTCGCCTGGCAACCAGTCATAAGGAACTTGGCTTTGGGCGCACTGAATTCAGCGTCAGTGAGTTGGTGGTGATACGAAGCGAACTTGGAAGCGAAGGCTCGCGCTACACGGAACTCTCTCGACACCTATTCGGGGCGTGAGCCCGACCGTAAGGAAGAGCTAAGCAGATTTTCCCATACTTACTTAATCCTAAGGTTCCGCCCGTACGCCCCGTTAGTTAGCGGCCGTCTGCGGCTTCCCTGCCCTCGGTGGCGCGTTCTTCACGTACTTATCGAACCAATTGATCATTTCGTAAAGCACGTGTTCGATTGTCTCGCGTCCCAGGTAGCCATGCGCCTCCAGCGGCAGCGTGACGTATCGTACAGTGCCGCCGTTGCCGCGGATTGCCTGGTACAGGCGCTCAGACTGAATTGGGAAAGTACCCTGATTGTCGTCGGCTTCGCCGTGAATCAAAAGTATCGGCTCGTTGATCTTATTCGCAAAGACAAAGGGCGAGACTTTGACGTACATCTCCGGCGCTTCCCAGAATGTACGTCGCTCGCTTTGAAAACCGAACGGTGTCAGGGTGCGGTTATAAGCGCCACTGCGCGCAATGCCGGCGCGAAACAAGTCAGAATGCGCCAGCAGGTTCGCCGTCATGAACGCGCCATAGCTGTGTCCACCAACGCCCACGCGATCCGGATCAGTCACGCCTAACTCTGTAGCCTTATCGATCGCCGCCTGGGCGCTCATGACGATCTGCTCGACATAAGTATTGTTGACGGTTTCCGGATCGCCCACCACCGGCATCGTGGCGTTGTCGAGTACGGCGTAACCCTCCAAAAGAAAGAACAGATGCGACGGACCGGTGATGGTCGTGTAACGCTGCGTCGAACCACTGACCTGACCCGCTGTGTCGGCATCGTTGAATTCCAAGGGATAGGCCCAAACAACTGTCGGCAAACGCGTGCCTTCTTTGTAACCCGGCGGCAGGTAGAGCGTGAACGAACACTGCACGCCGTCTTTGCGCTTGTAAGTCACCAGCCGCTTGGTGATGCCGCGCAACTGCGGCGTCGGGTCGGGGAAATTCGTGAGCGGCTTGGCTACTGAACCTTCGACACCGTCGCGATCGAATGCAGAACCCGTCGCTACCGCAACTCGAGTCCGCACTTGATAGTTCGGCGGCTCGGCCGGAGTTTCGCGCCGGGTGATGAACTGCGTGCCGTCATCCTTCAGCAACGTGACGTACAATTCGTAACCCTTAGCGCCACTGCGGAAGAGCCGTTCTGTTTTGAGGGTCTGCAAATTCAAGCGATCCAGAAAAGGCCGCTCGCCCTCGGCTGAAGCACCCGGGCCGTAAAGATAGATAGAATCCTGAAACTGCAGAATCGCCCGCTGCCCATTCGGCAGAAGACGCGTGGCCGGCGTGCCCGGATCGCCATAACGATCCTGCACGCTCCGGCTCCAGATCTGTTTTGGCGCCTGGCCTGGTTTGTCCGCGTCTATCATTACAGTGCGCACCCAACGTCGATCACGATCGTAATCGGTAACCAGCGCCATTCCACCCTTCTCGCCCCACTGTATGTTTCGAAAGCGATGTTCTGTCTTGATCGACTCGGTCGGTTGCCCCGTGTAAGGAGCTTTCAAAGTCAACACCCGATCGCGAAACGGAACCTTTTTCTTGGGATTGCCATCGTCCAGCGCTTCAGCCCAGACCAGGGTGGCCGGTTCAGTGGGACGCCAGTGGACGGCGCGCGGCCCGGTCGGCACCCCTTCGATCGGCACTTGATCCTGGAGCGGCAAACTCGCCAGCTTGTAAATCATCTGTCCCTTCGTGTCCCATACTTCAACCTCTTTGGGAAAATCGAACACCGGATAGAGGTATGAAAATGGGCGATGGTGGCGAAGAACGAGCATCTGCCGGCCATCGGTTGAGGGATCGATCGCCTGAAAGATTGCCGGCTGTCCGATGTCAGTTATCTTGCCGTTGGACGTGTCGATGAGTGCGAGCTGCGCCGTGGCGTAATACTCAAACAGTGCTTCATCGAATGGTGTCTTCAACAAATCCTCGAAGGTGCGCACGGGTGAAATCTTGCCGGAGCTCTCTTGCCAGTTCGGTTCCGGCGGCACACCTGGCTGTGCCGGCGCTGGTCCGCGTTTCGCCGGAACGAGTTTGGCGACCAGGGTGCGATTGTCGGGCATCCATTCAAATGATTCCCCTATAACCGCATTGATCGCGGCGCCTTTCAGCCGGCGAATCTTTCCACTAGCCGCATCGCCAACCCACAACTCAATTCCGTTCGCAGTGGCGTTGGTAAAAGCAAACTGCTTTCCATCTCCGCTCCATTGCGGCTGGCTAATCTTTGCGTTGGTCGGCAAATCAATCTTCACTTCAGCGCCGTGAGCAATTCGCTTAAGGGCCAGCGCGACGAAGTATGGTGCGCGATGTGGCCCGTTGGTGTTCGGATTGATTCGCAAACCGGCGAGCCTCAGCATTGGCTGCGCCAGGTCGGCAAGAGGCGGATAGCGAAAGCCGGTCGCCAGCAGCACGTTGTCGCGTGCCGGACTGGTCAACGCAGTCGGAGTTACCGGCGCCCTGAGAATATCCAGCACCTCTTTGGGCGGCTTCTTGTAGCCTTGCTGGGCCGAGTTCGATGGCGCGAAGATGAACAGAAGGCCAACAACAATGACAAGACGAGATCTCAGGCAACGGGGCGGGGCAAGAGTGTTCATTCGGAGACTCCTTCAGATCACGAAACTACTAACCGAAATGATTGCAGGACCGGAGACAGCGAAACTTACGAGAGCCGGACGGCAAAGTCAATGGCATCGTGACGATCGGCGCTGATGCAGTTTGCCCAGCCGAATTGCGATGGGTGCGGTCCCGGTGAGGTCAGTACCACCACGCGGTAGCGGGTGGGTTCTTGATCGGAATTGAGGCTGATTGAGCAGTAATGCAACTGGACCCCACCCGCTACCGCGTGGTGGTACTGACCTCATGGGACCGCTCGTTGGACTAAGGGTAAGCGCTCAAGATGCGTCACCACCCAAAAGCGGCTAGCTTGACAAGGTGGGTTGAATCCGTAGAATCTTGATGCGAACGCGGGAGTAACTCAGTGGTAGAGTGCGACCTTGCCAAGGTCGAAGTCGCGAGTTCAAATCTCGTCTCCCGCTCCAAGTTCTTTAAGGATGAGGGATGAAGGATGAAGGATGAAATCCCGGATTTCATTCGGGCTTTTGTTTCATCCTTCATCCCTCATCCTTCATCCTTTCATACGGCGGCGTAGCCAAGTGGTAAGGCAGAGGTCTGCAAAACCTTTATTCATCGGTTCGATTCCGATCGCCGCCTCCACAATCTCAATACTCAACAGCTTACGGGCACGACCGATATCCACTATTGTCGGATTGAGTCACTCTGGGCTCACTTCCGGGACACTGTGCAAAAAACTTGGGTACACATTGAACGGCTGTTGATCGAACTTAAGGCTTCCAACATCTGCCGCGCACTCATGAAGCCGTTGTGAGCGTAGTTTTCGACGGCCTTATGAAGAATCCCCGGCCAAACTTTGTGTCACCCCCGGCGCGTGCTCACGCCAGCCGACGACGCCCGTCCGCGAATCGTGCAACTGGTTGGGCGTGGGTCGTACCCGTACCTGTGACTGAACCTCACGAGAGGCCCTCGAAGAACTGCCACGAGAGTGTCGCCAGCGCGAAAACACTTACTGCCGAGCCAAGCGTTAGAACCACGCCCCGAAAACTGCCGCGGCTCTCTCGCCGTGCATGAGTACGTAGACCGGGTAATGGAGAAGATAAAGGCCATTTACCTTTAGTCATCTGTCCTGCGGTTACTCTTTCGGCCATGGCTCAACATTTTCAGGCCCTGATTCCTCACGCCGTGCGAGGTGTCAGGTCTAAGACGCAGGCTCGCCCAGGCGCCCTGATCACCCGCCCGTCCGGTCTCGGCGCGACCGGGTTTTCCTTCCCCCGGGTGAGTCGATGATCTCCAACAAAGCGTCCGCGAAGTCCTTTGCGGGATCGGCTTGAACCAACTCCCGAATCCTGACTGACGCCAACCGCCCCATCTCACTCAGGTCTGCCCTGCGCGCCCATGCCTTCTCCAGCGCGGCGTCGAGAGAGTTTTCGTCCGGGGCGGCCAGGAAACCCGTCACCCCCTCCTCCACCACCTCCGCGTTGCCTCCGACGCTCGTGACAACAACGGGCCGCCCGCACATCATCGCCTCGACCAGCGGGAGCGGCAGCCCTTCGGCGCGCGAAGGCAGTACCAGCGCGTGATGATTTTTCCAGATGGACGCGACGTCCGCTGTCTGACCTTCAAACGAGACGTTGCGGAGATCAAGCCGCATGGCCAGGCTGGTTAATGCGTCGCGGTTAGCGCCGCTGCCGTAGAAGGAGACATAGAGTCGCGACCCTTCCACTTGTCGCGCGCGAGCACTCTCAACAGAATGTCCTGGCCCTTGTCGAGCAGATAAAGACGCGGGACGCACGCCATCCGTAAATACTCATCCGCGCTATCCGGCCACGGGATCGGGCCGTCGATCGGTGCGAGGTGGGGGTTCCAAACGGCCTCGGCGTTTGTGAGGGTCGTCCCAATCTGATCTTCGGTTAGTCGGCGGTTGTGCTCGGATACGAAAAAGCAACGAGTGGCGCCGATGAAGACGCCGCGTCTATACGGGCGAGATTCGTCGGGTGGCCAAAAATGATCGG
>DASXRU010000112.1:0-32522 GCA_036506395.1 Pyrinomonadaceae bacterium
TTGGCATGACCACCAAAAAGCTCGTCATAATTATCTCCAGCGTAATATTGGTCATCGGCCTGCTGATCGCGCTGTTTGTCGGAGCGATCGTGGGAACCGTATTTTATTCCATCGGGAACAGCGAAGCCGCTGCCACGGCGAAGACGTTTTTGCGCAAGAACGCCATCCTGACGCGGGACATTGGCGAAGTAAAAGACTTTGGCTCCTTCATCACCGGAAACATTAACGTGCATAACTCTGATGGAGATGCCACACTGTATCTGAAAGTGATTGGCGAGCGGCAGACCGTAAACGCCACCGTCAGTCTGATGTACCGAAACGGGCGCGACTGGCGGGTTACTGACGCGTCCTTCAAGAACTCTGCGGGTCAGACAGTAGATCTGATCAATACTGATGAGTTAACCGAGCCAATGTCGACACCGTAATTGATATGACAACCAGGGGCGTCGCAATTCTGGGTTCCACCGGCTCGATCGGCTGCAATACCTTGCGGGTGATCGAATCGCTGGGTAGCGAGCGTTTTCGCGTGGTGGCGTTGGGCGCCGGTCGTAACGTGGAGGTCCTGGCGGATCAAATAGCCCGCCATTTGCCCGAAGTTGTCTCGGTGGAGACGGAAATTGCCGCCCAGGAGTTGCGCGCAAAGCTGTTTGAACGAAACGTCGATCTGCCTCGAATCCTGATCGGCGAATCGGGCCTGGTTGAAATCGCTACGCACGCGCAGGCTGATTGTGTGGTGTCGGCTACGGTGGGCGCTATTGGTTTCGTGCCAACGCTGCGCGCGCTGGAGGCGGGAAAGCGCGTTGCCCTCGCAAACAAAGAGACGCTGGTAATGGCTGGTGAGCTTATGACGAAGGCTGCGGCTGAATCCGGCGCTGAGCTGCTGCCGGTTGATTCGGAGCACAACGCTTTGCATCAATGCCTGCGAGGAGAGAAGCGATCCGAAGTCAGGCGTATTGTGCTGACGGCATCCGGCGGTCCCTTTCGCACCAGGAACAAATCAGAGATAGAAAGTGCCAGCGTGGCCGACGCCCTGAAGCACCCAACCTGGAGTATGGGCGCGAAAATCACTATCGACTCAGCGACACTGATGAACAAAGGGTTGGAGGTGATTGAGGCGCACTGGCTCTTCGGATTCAGCGCCGGCGAAATCGCGATCGTAGTGCACCCGGAATCAATCGTTCATTCTATGATCGAAATGATCGACGGCTCAGTGATTGCCCAAATGGGAGTCACAGACATGCGCCACGCCATTCAATACGCGTTGACCTACCCGGAGCGTCACGCTTCCAATCTTCCGCCGCTGGATTTGACCGCCCTGTCGTCGCTCCATTTTGAGGAACCGGACCTCGAGCGCTTTCCCTGCATCTCTTTGGCTTACCGGGCGCTTCAGGAAGGTGGCACTCTGCCGGCAGTGATGAACGCCGCGAATGAAGAAGCCGTGCAGGCTTTCATCGATCAGCAGATAAGTCTGGCTGATCTTCCCCGCATAATTGAATCGGTCATGAACCAGCATCCGTCACGGCCAGTTACTGACCTCGACACCGTGCTCGAAACCGACAAAGCTGCCCGCATCTCGGCAAGAGCCGAAATAGCGAAGCTAAATCACGATTCACACCTGCTCGCCGAAAGTCGCGTTTGACCGCAGCCTCGCGCCCCGCGTAAACTCATTCGCGGCAACTCTGAGTTGTGCGCGCGAGTCTAATCCCCGCATAACAATCAAACTTGCGTTTGCTGGAAGAGAGCGTTTGAATTAATGAGCACACCGGTCAGTATCCTGGCTTTTATTTTCATACTTGGTTCGGCAGTGATTCTGCACGAATTTGGCCATTTTATCGTCGCCAAACTCTTTAGGATTCGCGTAGAGGCGTTCTCGTTCGGACTCGGGCCGCGACTCTTCGGGAAGCGATTCGGGCAAACGGATTACCGCGTTTCGGCGTTTCCCCTTGGAGGCTACGTCAAGCTCGGCGGTGATGAATCCAATGCCCCGCTCGAAGGCGAGGGCGCGGCGGACATTCCGGCAAAGGAACGATTTGATCTGCGTCCCCGCTGGCAAAGAATCCTTGTCGCCATCGCCGGGCCGGTCATGAATATTTTGACTGCTTTGGCGATTCCCCTGGCAGGGGCCCTGCTCTACGGCGTGCCCGCAACGCCCGCGCCGGTCGTCAGTCATGTGGCGCAGGGAGGTGCAGCGGCAACCGCCGGGTTGATGCCCGGTGATCGAATAGTTTCCTTTAACGGCACAGAGAATCCAAAGTGGAACATCATAAAGGGCGATGCGCTGCTGTCGCCGGGTCAGTCGCTGCCATTAGTTGTGGAACGCAACGGACAGCGCGTCGAGCTTACCATCAAGCCCAGGCCACGCACTGAAGATGGCGAGACGGCCGGGGAACTGGATTTCATTCCCGACTATGGCAATGTTCCAGTGGTCATTCGTGATGTCACGCCGAATACTCCCGCGGCCGAGGTAGGTCTGCAAACCGGCGATCGCATTCTTGCGGTCAACGGGCAACCGATAACCAGCGCGGAACAGGTCACTCAGTTCATACAAGATCACAAAGCTGAGCCGATTACCCTCAAAGTAGAGCGCGACGGCCAGCAAAGAGAGTTCACAACCAAGGTGCGCCGCCTGTTAGATGGCAAGGAACGTCTCGGTATCGAAACTGCGGAAGACATTCCGTTGCGGAAGGCTGGTCTGGTCACCGCCACCCGCTATGCGGTCGATTCAAACATTGAGATTGTCAGACTAACTGGAAAGGCCCTGGGCCAATTCTTCAGCGGCAAGCGCTCTGCGCGCAACACGCTTTCGGGCCCGATTGGCATTTACTCCGCAGTGTCTTCATCGGTGACGAGATTTGGTTGGGATGGTCTGTTTAGTATCCTGGGCTTTCTCAGCCTGAACCTCGGTGTCTTCAATCTGCTGCCCATTCCCGTGCTTGATGGCGGCGCGATTTTCTTGTTATTGATTGAGAGTCTGTTGGCGGTTGTGGGTATGACCATCTCGGCTACGGTGCGAGAGCGGATTCAGCAGGTCGGCTTCGTGGTCGTGATCCTCTTGATGGTTTTCGTAATTACTAACGACGTGTTGAAACGGGTATCAAGGAGCGCGCCGACGGACAATCCGCCGGCGGCAACAACCCCGGGGAGATAAGGTCTCAAGTTTCAGTTAAGCGCTCGGCTGCCACTTCAGAACCTTGAAACCTTAAACTTGAGACTGGAAACGAATTATTATGCGAAAGTCCAGAGCGGTTCAGGTTAAGCATGTACAAATCGGCGGCGGCGCGCCGGTCGCGATCCAGTCGATGACCAAGACGGATACGGCTGACGTCGGCGCCACCGTAGCGCAAATCGAAGAGATGATCAGCGCCGGTTGCGAAATCGTGCGCCTGGCTGTTCCCGACAACGACGCGGCAATAGCCTTGAAGGAGATTCGCAAGCGCGTGCCCGAGGTACCGCTGGTTGCTGACATACATTTCCATTACAAACTGGCGCTGATGGCCCTGGAAGCCGGCATCGACAAGCTGCGTCTGAATCCCGGCAACATCGGCAAGCACGAACGCATCGTCGAAGTAGTACGCGCCGCGCAAGCTCAGAAGGTGCCGATACGAATCGGTGTTAACGGCGGATCGTTGGAAAAGGATCTGCTGAAAAAGTACGGCACCGCAACACCCGAGGCAATGGTAGAGTCGGCGTTGCGCCACATTAGAATTCTCGAAGATCTCGACTTCACCGACACAATCATTTCCCTCAAGGCTTCCGACGTTCAGCGCACGGTGGGCGCTTATCGCCTGCTGGCGGAAAAAGTCGATTACCCCTTCCACCTGGGCGTGACCGAAGCCGGCACGGCATTCGGAGGAACCATCAAGTCGTCGATCGGGCTTGGCATTCTGCTGCACGAAGGAATCGGAGACACCATTCGTGTTTCGCTGGCGGCCGAGCCGCAGGAAGAAGTTCGCGTGGCTTGGGAAATCGTCAAGTCGCTCGGATTGCGCACACGCGGCGTTACGGTGGTGGCATGTCCCACCTGCGGGCGTTTGGACGTTGATAACTTCGTGGAAATAGTTACTGAAATCGAACGCCGCCTGGCGCACATTGAAGAGCCGCTGCACCTCTCGATCATGGGCTGCGCCGTGAACGGTCCCGGCGAGGCGCACGACTCGCAGCTCGGCATCACGTTCGGCCGCGGCGTGGGCATGATTTTCAAAGACGGTGTGCCCATGCGAAAAGTTGCCGGCGAAAACATTGTCGAAGCCTTTGTCATGGAGACTGAAAAGCTTCTCGCCGAAATTGCGTCGAAAAAGATAACTGCTCAACCTGAGCTGGTGAGCATCACGTAGAAAACAACCACTTCGCTAACTTTTGAAGGCTGCCCTGGTTAAGTAACCGTGCAGCCTTTTTGTTTAGAGTACAACCTTCAGGTTGCTGGTTTCCGAAAGCGGGCAAGCTAAAGCTTAAACTCTAAACCGAAGCCATGGCCCAATGGCCGTTGACTCAAGACCTCCCTGGTGATAAATATTACCGCGATCAAGCCGCAATCATTTCCCTCGCAGTAGTCCTGTCACAGGGTCAATCCAAACGTAGCGCCGCCCGCGTAATTTAGTACGCAGGTTCCGGCGTTTGTCTCTACCGGTCGGTTCTCGCGACGAACAAGGGAAACCCAATTTGCAGAGGAGGTCCCTATGAGAACATCTATCAAATCCATTCCTGCGAGGAAGATGACTTTGTTGGTTAGAACACTTTTTGCCTGCCTTGTTGTGTTCGCCCTCAGCTTTGCCGCGATCTCCACCTGGGCTGGACCTGCTCAAACCAAGGCGGAGAAAGCTTTTGCTAAGTGGAAAGCCGCGCAGCAAGCGGTCGCTGCGGCAAAAGAAAAGCTCGCCGATGCTCAAAAGGCCTTACAGAATGCGATGACCGCGGTCGCAAAGAGTGGCGGGAAAACCACCGCCGCACAGGAAGCGGCGCTCGCTCAGGGGCGCGCAGAGGTAGCCCGGGCAGAGGCAGCTCTACGAGAGGCGGAAAAGCAGGAACTGGCGGCCAGGCTGGAGCTGGAAAACGAAATTGCGGAACTTCCGGATGGTCCGTTGAAGGATCAGTTGAAAAGGGAGCGTAACTTCCCGTCTGTGGTAGTTGCCAACGGTCTTCGCACGGTCAAGTTCGACACGCCGAGCGGCCAGTTGACTTTGAACTTGCCGGACGACATGACGGCGGGCGACACGATTACAGGGACGGTTATTCCCGAGCCAAAGGGCAGCACTGAAGAGGAACGCAACACGCATCGCGGTGTGCTAAACGGCTACGTAGTTCAGATTGCAGGTCAGAGTTTTCCGGTCAATAAAGGCAGCGTTGGCCCATTTGTCATTCGCCGGTTGGAAACGCCAAAGGGACCGGGAAGGCCGCCTACCGACAACAGCTTCTTTGACGTTTTTGTCGCAATCGATCCCAACGACTCAGCGGCGGCGCGGGCAAGAATCCCTCTCTTACCGTCAGGCGCAGTAATCACGCCTGATCCGAACGTGACTCCGACCTTCGTCATTCCCCCGTTAGGGCAGACGGGACGACCGATCGTAATTAGTGGTCCCTTCGATGGGAATTCTTCCAACACCACTCTCAATGGGTCAGCGTTGGGGACGAGCGTGCAGGACTTCGAACAAAACACGAGGAACGTTTCCGGCGGTTTTGGCCTGATTGCCGAGTCAACGCGCAAGGCCGTATTCAAAGCTCCAACTGATGTCACTGGCCCAATCGAACTTCATCTCACCGAAGGGAAGACGCAGACGACTGGCAACTATCGTAATGTCGGCGTGAATTTGACCGCGCCGAAGACTTCGCTGCTTAAGGGCGAGAGCACTACTTTGACAGTTCAGGTAACTGGTCTGCAAGGGATCAAAGAACCTGTGCCCTTGACGCTCGATTCGCAGGGCGTGATCACAATGGAAGGCGGCATGTATCAACCGCTCATCATTCAGCCATCGCAGATCGGCGCGGACGGACGTTACACAACGATGCGCGGTATTACCGGCGTCGAGACCGGCAACTGGACCTCCACGGCTACTGTTGTGACGCAGCCGTTCAACATTGTGCTGCGCGACCCCAGCCCTCCCCAAACGATACTGGTGAATTCCTTCACCGGCGATTACATCTTTTGTGGTTCGGGCTCCAAATTGAGCGGCACGGGCCAAATCAAACGGCAGGGATGTGTGATCACGCTCACCGACAACAGGCCGGACCGGCGCGTGCAGGGCACTCTAAATAGCTGCATGCCGGTGGACAATGGCAGGTTCTCTGTCTTCTATTCCCCGGGTACGACTAGCGACATAGTGGTAACAGTCTTCGACACGCAACCGCCCAAAACGAGAATCTATTTCAATACCCCGGGCAGGCCAAGGCCGCCGGTTCAGGACGTGAGTGCCTTTGCTACCTGTCCGTAGGCAAGGAGCGGGACTGCCCATCTGTTTTCAGCGGGCAGGAATCTCTGCCTAAAGGAGATAATGAGATGAAAACCCAGAGCCGCATCAAATTAGTTGGCGGGGTTGTGTCCCCGCTCATTCTCTTCGTCAGCTTGCTCGCTCTTCCGCTCGCGAGAGAGGGAGGGACGACCGCTGCGATGTTTTCAGTGGACGAAAATACTTTCGAGTTCACTAATGATGAAGGGGAAGACGCTTATGACCTGCACATCAAATGGAGCCGGGCGGTAGACGTGAAGGAGGCTGAGCCATTCAAGAAGATAGACGGAAGCGGGAAGAGCAGCACGGATCTCTCGAAGGGAGTGGTCAAGCCGACCGGAAAAGCAAGCGTCAAGGTGGCCTGGGACGGCAGTGACCCCGAGGTGAAGGAGTGGTGGTGGACCAAGAAGAACGGCGACCGCCTGGGTAAAGTCAAAACAGGAAATCCGGCCACCGCAAGCGCGCTGGTAACGCCATCTTCAACCATCCGGGAAGGGCTGCGGATCGTCACATTCGATACCTTGCAGGGCCGCGTTATCGTGAATTTGCCCGACGACATGATTGCTGGCGACACTATTTCAGGAACGGTGATGGCGGAGCCAAAAGGCCAGACTCCTGAGGAGCGAGCCAAAAACATGACGGTCTTGAGCGGCTATGTGATCGAAGTCCAGCCGCCCAAGAACCCTGACGGGACGTCCAATCCCAAAGTCAAAGCGGAAGTCACCGCATCGCCACCCCAATTACGTATCACGCTACCGCCAAGCAGCACACCTACACCGCCCCGTACGAATGTCAGCAGTGCGAATTCCAGCCGCCTTGGAATTACGCTGACTAACACGAGCGGATCATTATCCGCCGGTGCAACAACAACCGTTCCCATCGAGCTTGTCTCGCTGAGCTTACAAAGTGTTGCCCCTTTGAGTACTTTCCAACTTCCTACGATGGGACAGCAGGGGAGACCGATCGTGATCGCTGGGCCCTTCGACGGCAACAGCTCGAACACCGGACTTTCTTACCGAAGCTGCGTTCGCGCGATTGATTGTGCCGGAAGTGGCTCACCCTGGGTTCAAGGTTCCGGCCTTATCGTAGCCGAATCACCGCGCCAGGCGGTCTTCACGGCGCCGACTAACGTTACTGGCCCGATGGAGATTCGTGTGAATGAAGGAACAACCGAAACTAAAGCGCCTTATCGCAACATAGGAGTCAACCTGAATGGGAAAACCGACTTGATTAAAGACGAGCGAACGACTTTGACGTTTCAAGCCGGCGGCCTCCAGGGAATCACAAAACCTGTGCAGTTCACGCTCGAATCGCACGGCGTGATCGTGATGGAAGGCGGCCCGTATCAGCCACTAGTGATTCAACCCTCGCAGGTCGGCGCTGATGGAACCTTCACCACCACGCGCGGGATTACTGGAGTGCAGACTGGCGTTTGGGGGGCAACGGCAACGCTAGTGACCCATCGGTTCGACGTCTGTTTGCAGGACGACTCAGTTCCAGCGACAGTGATTCTGGTGAATACTTTCAGTGGCGACTACATCTTCACGCCGTCCGGCGGCACAAGCCTAAGCGGCACAGGCACCGTTACGAGGAAAGGCTGCACCATTACCTTGACGGACAGTCGGCCTGATCGCAGAGTGCAGGGCAACATTGATCCATGCACGAAGACAGGCAGCGCGTCGGTGCAGACTTCTCCGCCGAATTCGCCCAAGATTAAGTTCACGATCACCGACAGGAACACGACGAATAATACGTGCACCTGCGGACCTGGATGTAAATGAGGATCGCCTGAGTCCCGCTCTGAAACTGCGGAGGTAGAGTTAATGAAGACCTGCGAACGCTCGTTACTTCAACGGACACGGTTTGGCATCCGGACACTTTGCTAATGGAATACAAGGGGAGGTATTGTTAGCGCGCCACGAAGCTTTACCGGCAGTCACAAATGTTTTACATTCACTACAGCTATAGTTGACAACTTCTCCCGTGCAGTCGCAAGTGGCGTAGAAGCACTCAGGGTTTCCTCTCGGAGAAAGCACTTCGTACGAAATCGAGAAGGCGCCAGTATTGAGGCCCTTGAGGTTAACCGGGATCGTTCCATTTTGGTTTTTTGCACTGATTACCGCCTCATTGCCCATGGTTCTAGCGCCCGCGACATTCATGGTCACAACTTCTGGCGTGTTGTTCTTAAAGTGAATCTCTGAACCGGGCCGCACCGATTGGTATTGCGCGGTCGCCGTCACTTCTTCGCCGCGACGAATCGTTGTCCGTGGCGCACTGACCTCAAAACTATAGACATTAGTCTCAAAGCTCTTGCTCTCGCCGTAGGGATTGCGGACCCACGCGTCCTGGGAGCCCAGTTGCGGTGTATCCACGTAAGCAGTTACTTCATTGGCAGACGCAGCCAGTGTCTCCTGGACCTGATTGCCGACGATCATCTCGCATTGCGGGCCAAGGCTGCCGCCGGGAATCGTGATTACGTCGCCGCGGCGGATGTCCGCAGGAATGTCGTTAATGACGGGGTGGCTAACAATATCCGGCGCCGGACCCGGCAGCACGCGTGTTTGAGTACGTGCGACCTCTTTGCCGCTGGGATCGAGCAGCCGCACAATCGCCACAGTAGGGGATGTCAGCCTGGCTGCCGATTCGGGAAGCGATAGCATCGATGCGCCACGCTCGTCGGTCTTCGCCTGGGCAGTTTGTCCCGTAACCTCGGTGGTTACGACGTATCCTTCAAGTGTTCGCGGGCCGCGAATTGTTGTGGTTGCAACTTCAGCCGCATAGACCTCGCCAGAGACGAAGACTTGGGCCTTCCCTGCCAACGCACTTTCCGATCGGCGACTCGGCTCGGCGAAGGCGAAGCTGTAGTCTTTCTTGTCCACCTTCTTCTGGTTTGCTTCGTTGAGCAAGCCGCGCAATCGATCGCGCTCCTTCTTAAGTAATTCAATCTCTTTCTTTGAGAGTCCAGTGACGCCGGGATTCTCAGCCGTACCGTCACCAGCATTTTCAATCTCCTTGTCGAAGCCCTCTATCTCAGCGATGATGCGTTCCTTTCCCGTCGTCGGCCAACGCTTATCATGCGCCTGGGCAGCGTGCACGAGTATTTCATGGATCTTTGTGGAGGCCAGCCAGCCAGGTGAGGGATCTTTATAATCCGGAGGCGAGAAGAAAGCTTTTTCGCCAAGCCTTGTCCTGGCTTTTGTCGGGTCCTTCTCATCTCGTCTTGTCTTACCTTCACAGTCTACATCGGGATCATAGTAGGGATCGCCCGCAAGATTATCCGATGGAATCTTGTAAACCTCATCAGCTAACTTGATTGCTTTGTCTTTAGCCTCCTTGATCTTATCGGCGTCGCCCCCCTCAAGCGCTTTTTGCACGTCCTTTATGGCCTTTTCTACCTTCTCAATGTCTTCCTTGCTCGGCCTCTTCTGCCCGTTGGCTACACCGGGAGCAGCAAACATAAGACCGGCCAGGATCACTAACAAAGCCGTTTTTCGCATGGCACACCTCCTCTTTTACTCGATAACGAATTGAACCGAGTTAGACTTCAACCGCCCTTTCCAGGCTGCACCTAGTTTCATCTCCAGAGGCGGATCCTGATCGTTTTCGTAGAAAGCGCTGATGGTATATTCACCAGCCCCTTTCAATATGTGGTCGCTGGTCAGATCGTAGAGCTTTCCAAAGACCTCTTCAGTCCCCAGTCGTGTGAACTCGCGGCTCTCGTAGAGTGCCCGAACTTGCGATTCAAAAGGAACCAATTTCTTGTCCGGGCCAAAAATCTGAAAGAAGATTTCATGCGGGCCGCTTGGATGATTGATCAGCAGTCGTCGATTGATCACTACGTCGACGGCGCTCCGATTCTCGACTATGATCCGCGTCTTGATCGGCTCTCCGACACGGAACCGAGTCTTTTCGAGTTGTAGAGTTAGGCGTAGTTCGGGTTGTCGGGTTTGAAGGGGTGTTCCGAGCACCGACGCCGTTAGAAGCGTTAGGGAAAGTAAAGCTTTCATTCTGTGCCTGCTCTTTCTCTCTTGTTTGAGTTGTCGTTCCAAAAGCGATAGATAGACGTTGATTCACCGATTGTTGTTGGCATGTGACCACCAAAGAGGCTGTTCATCATGGCCTCTTCAAAAGCTAACGGGCTATTGGCAAGAGAAATTTAGATGTGGTTTTCTAGCGCTGCAGAGCTAGGCGAGGTGTGACCCATTAGCCGGAGACAGGCGGAGCTTATACTCGTGATTCAGGGCTGTCAATAGCAGGTTCTTCGTGCAGATCTCGTATGCTGCGGGGGTTGTTCCGGAGGGAAGAACATATCAGGCAAACGCATTTCCGCAGGGCAGTAGGAGGCGAGAGACTGATCAGCTTCCAGCAACTGACATGGAAAGAAACAAAGCGTCGGTCGCGACTTTGCGGTTGATGTTGACGACGAGGTTGAAGCGTAGTTCTTCGATCTGCGAGAGCCATTCCCCGGCTTGATGGCTGTTCAAATCGCCGGCGATCGCGCGCAACTCTTCAAGTTGATCCCTGTTCGCAATCGTTTCTTCGGGCCGGCCTAACGCCAGCGCCCAGGCATCACGAATCAAACTCTCCAGCACATCAAGCCGGCATTCGTACTCATCTTTGCGTTTCGCATCATTCAAACCTTCCGCCGACCGCAGCAGTTCCACGCGATCTCCGGTAAGAACAAGTGACGCCAGGACAGCGAGCATGGCCTCGCGTTGTTCTCGATAGGTTTCGATATCCGTGGCCAGGGCGCGGCCAATGCTTCCGCGCGAAGTATACGCCAAAAGGCGGGCGTCGGCTGCCGGCACTTTCTTCACTTCAACGAGAAACTTTTCAATCTCCGGGGCGGGAACAGGAGCGAAACGGATCATCTGGCATCTTGAGCGGATCGTCGGCAACAAAGCCGCCGCTTGAGATGTGATTAGAATCACGTATGAAGTGCGGGGCGGCTCCTCAAGCGTTTTCAAAAGGGCATTCGACGCCGCATCATTCATACGATCGGCGTCTTCTACAATAAAGATCCGAGCCAGGCCTTCATACGGGCGAAAGTTTGCTTCGCGCTCCAGCTCCCGCATGGGCCCAACGCGGATCATCCGCTTGTAGGCGCGGGCCATTGCTACGTCGCCGTACTCGCTCCAGATCAATCTTTCTTTGTCATCATCCTCTTTGCCGAATGGGGGAAATGTCGATCGCGAAATCCTCAGGCACGACCGGCATTCGTCACAGGCTTCCACTCCCTGACGGTTGCGACAGTTCAGCGCTTTGGCAAGCTCAAGGGCAAAAAGTTTTTTGCCAATGCCTTCTTCGCCGGTGAAGAGCAGAGCGCCGGGAACGCGGCCGGCTGCCAGCATGCGGCGCAGGGCGTCTTTAGCTTCGTCGTTTCCAATCAATCGCGAGAACATAAATCAGTCGGCAGTAAGCAGTGAGCAGTAAGCAGTCAATCGTCGGTGCCACCAAATCGCATTGCATCAAATAGAGGTCGGCTTCAAGTAAGTACTAAAAGCGCCAAAGGCGCGAAATGTAAAAGCCTGGGCCAACGGCCCAGGTATAGTAAATTAGATGATTCCAAGCGCTGAAGGCGCGAAATAGGACATCGCTG
Organism: Pyrinomonadaceae bacterium; assembly: GCA_036506395.1. GTDB lineage: Bacteria > Acidobacteriota > Blastocatellia > Pyrinomonadales > Pyrinomonadaceae > DASXRU01. The sequence goes on from DASXRU010000112.1 coordinate 12,040, forward strand.
TTTTCATTATTTCGCGCTTTCAGCGCTACACAGTTTGGGAAAAGACTGCATCTTTCCTGGGGCGCTGCCCCAGGCTTTTTCATTTCGGGCCCTTGGCCCTTAGACCGTACATTCTCATTCGATCGCTCGCCAACGAATGCCAAACTACATCGTTACTTATCGAGCTAGTCTTTAAGCAAACCTCGTTGCTTCAGGAATGGCACTACGATGTCCATGACCAGCTGATGCGTTTCCTGAACCGCGCCGCTGGCGTCAATCAGACGAACGCGTTCGGGTTCAGCCGCGGCAATCCGTAAATAAGCATCCCGCACTCGAGTATGAAACTCAATATCCTCAGCGTCGAGCCGGTCACCTTTGTTCTTGCCTTCGTGACGACGCCTGGTGCGCGCGATACATTCGGCCACCGGCAAATCGAAGAGCAGGGTTAGATCGGGCTTGAGTCCTTCGGTGGCCAGCTGGACAATTTCGTTGATCAGGTTTTCGTCAAAACCGCGTCCGGCGCCCTGAAAAGCCACCGTCGAATCGGCATACCTGTCTGACAGCACAACGTGATTCGTATCGATAGCAGGCCGCAGGTGCCGGCGGACGTGCTGGGCGCGATCGGCAGCAAAGACCAGCAACTCGGCGAGCGGATCAACTTGTTCCTGGGCATCCAGCAAAGCCGCTCGTAGCCGCTGGCCCAGGGTGGTACCGCCCGGCTCCCGCGTCGTGACAACCTCGAGGCCCTGCAGGCGGAGTACGCTGGCGATTAATCGCAATTGCGTAGATTTCCCGCTGCCGTCAATGCCTTCGAAGGTAATAAATGCGCCAGCCACGTGTCCTCTGGTTCAAGCAGGAAGGTTTGGGTGGAAGCTCAGGAAGTTTGGGAGTCGCCCGGGGCTGCGGCAAGTTGTGGCGCGCCTTCATCTTCGCCCTGCGGCCGCAACTCGCCGCTGGCGCGCCGCGCGTGCGAGATAGTAGAAATGGCGTGCTTGAAAATCAGTTGCTCCTGGGATGCGGATTCAAGCATTACAGAAAATTTATCGAAACTCTTGATGCGACCGAGCAACTTTGCGCCATTAACCAGATAGATCGTGACAGTGCTTCTTTCACGGCGAGCGAAATTCAAAAAAGCATCTTGAATGTTTTGCGGCGCTGGCTTTGAATCCACGTCAAGCTCCGATTCGTTTGAATCCAGGATCGAAAAACGGATATGCGGTTGAGTGAGAATATATCACAGGAAGGGGAGTGACAAGCGGAATTGCAAGAGCGAAGCGGATCAGTTTGAAAATGTAATTTAGATTCTCTGTCAGTCCAACCCGCAGTCAGGAAGGGGGCATGCCCCCTTCCTGACTGCAGGTAATCTCCGAAGCTCACTTCTTCAAAGGAGCCGAAGTCACCCAGCTCAGTGGCTTCCCCTCGTCACGGCTTCGATGACTTGTTCCTGGACTTGCGGATCTTCGCCGAATCCTTCGAACCATTCAACGCCGGGCTCGTGGCGAAACCAGGTTAACTGTCGTTTGGCATAATGACGCACGTCCTGCTTCGTCTGTTCGATCGCGCTTTCGAGATTGCGCTGGCCGCGGAGGAATTCCACCACCCGCCGGTAGCCGTGGGCGCCGAGGGCGTTGGATTCAGCGGGCACACCTTCCGCCAACAGCCCGCGCACCTCGTCGACCAGACCGTTGGCGAAGTGCTGCTCCGTCCGTTGATTGATGCGTGAATAGAGTTCCGAGCGTGGTGGGTTCAGGGCAATGATGCGCATCCGCGCAGCGATCGTGTGTGGCTCAGGACGCATTGGCCTCTGTTCCGACATTGGTTTGCCGGTCTGAAACCAAACTTCAATGGCCCGCTGGACGCGCGGCCAGTCGCGCGGATTGAGCTTTTCCGCTTCCACTGCATCCAGCCGTCTCAGCATCCTGTGAAGGTGCGTCGTGCCGTGCCGTTCCCGAATGCTCGTCAAACGACGGCGTAAATCAGCATCGGTGGCGGGACTGGGAAAGAATGGCTGTCGCAGTGCCCGCAGGTAAAGGCCTGTGCCCCCGGCGAGTATCGCGCGGTGGCGGCGGGCTTCGATTTCTTCGATAGTTTCGAGGGCCGCCCGGGCCCATTCGCCGGCAGTGAAGTTAGTTTCCGGCGGCACAAAATCAATCAAATGATGCGGCACGCCGCGGCGTTCGTTTAAGGGGACTTTGGCGGTGGCAATAAGAATTCTTTGATAGACCTGGACGGAGTCGCAGTTGACGATCTCGCCACCCGCGGCCAGCGCCACCTCGATGGCGAGCGCGCTCTTACCGGAAGCCGTTGGGCCGACGATGGCTATTATTTGTGTGTTTGCGGCGGTCACCCGCGAGAGATGATAAGGCGAATCGCGATCACGAGCCAGATCAGGGCGAGGAGAAAGATTGCCCCGATGATTTGTGCCCGAGAGAAGCGCATGACGGAGTCAGGTTGAAAGCGGCTTTGCCGCCGCACAGTGCGGAAAGGCTTCGCCTTTCCGTTAGGTCGGATTGGATCTTTATGTCGAGGCTACGCCTCGACATGTTTGGAGGCATAGCCTCCACTTGGAAAAAAAGCATGCCGGTGAGGCGGAGCCTCACCGCACTGTGCGGCGGCTAAGCCGCTTATAAAAGAAACTCGACCAGCTCTTCATCAGAAGGACGCACCAGCGCTCGCCCATTCAGTTCGAACACCGGCACGAATCGCTGTCGCGTCAACCCATACATCGCACGCAGTGCGCCAAAGTCGTTCGCCACATCGCGCTCGACATAGGTGATGCCGTGCCGCTTCAACCAGGCCCGCGCGTCGGCGCACAAAGGGCAGTTGGGCACGACGTAAAGCGTTACGCTTTTTTGATCTGCGGTCTCTCGCATCCCGTAGCGCCGCAAACTAACAGTTTGCGCTACATGGAGGCAAGCATGATTATGTGTGGCGTCGCGTACGGCCCGGGGGGAAAGAGTTCGGCGTAGGAATCGGTAGTGGCTCGCCGGCAGGCACGATCCATAGTTCGACCGCTCTGTGCTTTCGGTACCCTCCATCAATCGTCCGAATTCTTGAGGTGGGAAGTCCATAAACTCGCATCAAGATCCGTTTCTCGAACTCAAGCTTCTTCAGGGCCGTCCCGGGTTGATCCATCCGCACCTCCCGACCAGGTTCGTAATTGCCGGCGTAGTCAACCAGCCCAGGGTCCGGGTTGTATTGTGCGTAAACAATAAGGCAAGCTCTGAAACCTCGCTTCTTCTTTACTTCATTCGCATATGCTTCGAGGTACTCGGGGTCAGAATCTTCGGTGCGTGATACGCCAAACCGCTTGTAGAGTTCTGGCGGCAGAAAGTCGTATTCATCAAACTTCCAAGCGGAATCAAGCTGAGGATAACGCAATCCTGCTTCGCTTCTAGGCGTCGGGGCTGAGCCGACTGGGACGATCCATAACTCCTGCGTCAGGCAATTCAGGATTCCACCATCCAATGTAAACAGATGGTCCTTCGAAATACCGCGCTGGTTTACAAGGTAATCCTTCATGCGTAGCGCAAGAGAACTGCTAAGTCCCGGAAGGTCTCTTCGCGTGCCGTAGACAATTAGGAATCCGCGGCTGTTGGGCTCGGCCTGAAGCATTACCGCAAAGTTATCAAGGCGCGCAATCAAGTCTGAATACAGTATGTCGCCAAACTCGTCGACCTTACGTGCCGTTTGATTCTGAGTTCGACCAGATGAAGACAGCGAAGTTCCGGTCGCAAAAGACACGAAGAGCAAGACAAGGATGACAGGCGGGATTCTTCTGACCATCTGAAAAGCTAAGGAATGTTCTTAGATATTGAAAATCGTCCTTACCTTGAGCTGAAAGCCAGGCAGGATGGGAGATGTGATTTCGTCATCAATCCTTAGAATGGCTATCTCCTCAAGATTCTGACCGCGTCGATGATAAATCAGAACAGACCGGTCCGGATTGTCAACAATCCAGTACTCTTCAACACCATACTTCGCATAAAGCTGGCGCTTCACCACGAGATCGCGTTGCTTGTTTTCGTAACGGTTGTTGTCCTCCGGACAAAGGTCAAGATCTGATACGGTTAAGAGAGGCTCAATTTTGGCAGCCATGTTTACCTCCATCCGTAATGGGGATGACGATAATACTCCGAATCAGGAATGACAATAAGTCCGGTAACAAACAACACGAGAACTTGATGCCAGGATTAATACATCTTGGTGAGATCGATTCCTGTGTAGTAATTCTTCAAGATGCGGTCGTAACTCCAGCCCAGCTTCGCCAAGCCGTAGGCGCCTACCTGGCACATGCCGACGCCGTGGCCCCAGCCTCGTCCGGTGAAGACAAACGCGTTGACGCGACCGTTCGCATCGTAGCGGCGATCGATCACGAAAAGCTGCTCGCGCAATCCCAGCGCCGAGCGTATGCGTCCCCCGCGAACATGGGCCGTGCCTTCAGTGCCGATGACTGCCAGATCGACTGCGCGACGGGACGAGCCACGCGCGATGACCTGCAAATCCACGATCGGCCCGACGCCGCGCACGGATCGCGCCAGGCTTGATTGCACTTCGCCTACCGACAACTCGCTGGTCCAATTGGTGAACGGCGAAAAGCGCTCAGCGGACGCTCCGTTCGGCGCTGGTTTGACCTCTAAATAATCAACTGCGCCGCGGGCGTCGACGTGAAATGTCACTGGCTCGCCGCCCACCAGCGCTATCGAGCGCATCTGGTAAAGTCCTTCGCCAAGCTGACGAAACAGAAATGCGTCGCTGCTGACCGCGATAGGCAGGTCCTTTCCTTTGTTCGACCGCAGGATCATTGCTCCGGCAGCGGTCGGTCGTGTAGTGCCTTTCTGCAATTGCAATAGGCCCCGCGCCTCCAGCAAGCGCGCGATGGTGTGAAGCGCGCGCGCGCGTGACATCGGTTCGCGTGGCCGCAAGGTCGCATCCGGATAAAGAGAGAGGTAGCCGTCGCGGAGCATCATCGCCACGTCGGCGCGATTCGACGAAGGCACTTGCTCCGCGTCACGAAACGCCAGAAGGTAATCGACGTCGGCATTGTTCAAAAGCACATCGGCGCGAGTGTCGCCGAAAACTGCTGCCATCATTGCCGTGCTGAAGGCCCCGGGCCGGCTTGCTTCGTCTGAAACAATCGCGGGCTTCTGATGGGCCAGTCGCGCTACCGCCGCAAGCCAATCCCGAACTTCTCCCGATGTCACGTGGGACGAAAGCCACGAATCGGAAACGCGGTCCGCGGGCAAAGCGAAACCGTTCACAGCCAGCAATGCGAATTCACGCACGGCCGAAGCATTCTGCTCGTCTTTGATTTCAGGCAAGTCGCGCGAGCTCTTAACGGTGAAAGGCCCCAGAGCCGCCTTTCCTTCAGGACCACACTCGCGCCCCCGCAGATAGGGAATGGCGTCGTTGAAAACGTTTTCCGAGTTTTCCGTGCGGCCTCCGCAGGTTGAGGTGTAGAGGGCGTTGATTGGCTCGCCATCGTAAGTCGCCACGACTCCGCGCGTCTCTTCAACCGCGCGAGAGGAAAGCGGCTGTTCGCTGGAAAAGCCGCGGTACACTTGCGAGCGAGTTGTTGGCAGCAAATCGAACCCGGCGGATGCGAACTGGCCTTTGTTCTTCAGCGCGTAGGTCCGGGCTGCGATGGCCTGCGCTTTCAAAGCTTCGATAGCCGGATAACCGCCGGGCGATAATTCGTTAGGCACCACGCCTTTCACGTAGTCTTCCAACCCGATGACATTTACGACCGTCAGCGCCCCGCGTGGATTGGCAAATACTTCCAGACGACCGCGATATGGTTTGTCGTCGAACCGCACCGGCGCATTCGCTTCATCGTCAGATCCAAATGCAATCGGGGCGCTGGATTTCAGCAATGGCGCGACGCCACGAGCGAATGCGACCAGCTCGCGAGTGGGCACGCTGGTGCGCGAAGCGGGCCGAATCGTTCCAAGGTTTGATGAACCAGTTGAAGTCCCGGGGGCGCCGAGGCTGGATTGAGATTGCACTGACGGCGAAGTGGTCGGGTTGCCGCCTTGAGTGCCGGAGGCCCCGGCGATTATCGCCAGTTCGAAACCAGCCTCTTCTAATCTGGAGCGCAGCTCGTCTGCTTCTTCACGAGAGCTTTTCGTGCCGGCAACGATGCGGAACAAATTCGTTCCGATTATGGCCACCGTTTCTGGTTGGTCGCCGGTGACATCCTGGACCTGGCGCGCAAAACGCTCGGCCTCGTCACGCATGAAAGAGCCGGCCAGTTCAACTCGATAAAGCTCGCGCTGGTTTACCGCAGCCGGAGACAGCAGCCTCGACTCAATACGCACACGACTGGTTTCGAGCGCCACTGGCGCGGCATTCTCTGCCGATGCATTCATCAGATGGCCGGTAGTCGAGATTGACACTGAGCGCATGTCAGTGGCCAGGCCGATGCGCACGGTTGGCTCAGTTCCGAGTGGAGTTGATTGCTGAACGCTTGCCGCCGAAGTCGCGGGCCAGGCCGGCTGCTTCTTGTCGTCTGTTTGCCGCGGCCGAGTTTCCTGCGCTGTTACTCTGTTTGTCCCCGCAAACGGTGACAGCGCGAGCGAGGTCGCGATGATGGTGGCTACCGATTTTAGTCGAGAGGATCTGCGCATTGTGTTTACAAGCTATTGTCCGCCGGATCATGGGGGAGCGGCAACGGTCTATGGTACTACATTTCCGGGAAGACGAAGCGTGCTGCTGAAAGAAACTGCGGCCACACCAGCGGCAAAGTTATCTTTAAGAGTTCAGCGCATCAAAATGTGAAGTCGTAAGTCATTTTTACTTGCAGGCTATAGGAAGGCCGCTCCAATCCTCTACCTGTGCTCTGGTTGTAGATGATGAAGAGGTCGCTGTTGGGTCGAAAGATGTAACGGAGCCGCACGTTGAGCGCGGTGACGCGCGCGGCGGAGTTGAGCTGCAGCAGGGCGGAAGTCAGCAGGCTTCGGGAAAAGTTGTAATTCACTTGCCCGGTAAGAAGATTTGTCGTGAAATTTCCCTGCCTTAGCCGTACGTCATTGAAGTTGTCGGAGAGATCAAACAACAGGTGCGCATTTGGCCGGATGGTAAGGCCTCCCGAAGTTTCGTAGCGCCGGCCCGCGTAAAAACCGCCCCACTGCTCCCGCAGTCTAAAGACGATTCGCTTGCTCTGGTCGCTGCTGAACGAGATGCGCGGACGATTGAATTGGTACGTGCCCGGCGGTATGACAATCCCGCGACGTATCTCGAAGCGTTCGCTCAGAACGTCTCTAACGTCCTCTATGGGCCGGAAGAAAAACTCTGCGGAGTTCTTGAACTGGGTTTCCCATGACAGCTCGGTTTGTCTGGTCGCAAGTTTGCCGCTGCGATCCGTGTAGTACTCAATCTGCGTCTCGAATTCCATCTGCCGCACATGAGGAATGAACTTTGGACGCGGGGTATAGGCAGCCTGCCCAAAATACTGGTGTATGCCCCCGCGTTCGATGAAGCCGATTTCGGGGTTAAAGTTCTTGCCTATGTCTTCATAGACGGCGATGAAGCGGAACCGATCGTTCTCGAAGACGGAATCAATACGGCCCGATCCGATGCTGTTGCGCACGCCCGGCGTCGAGGTCCCCATCAGGAAAGCTTTAATCTGGAAATGGTCCGTAAGGTTGAACTCGGCATCTACACCGGCCGCGCGATTGTACCTGGTGCCATTGGCGGAAGTGGCGCCCTGCCGGTTCGCAATCATCATGCCGACGTAAGAGCGTTTGAGGAGATCGCGTTTGACTCTGGCAATGGTGAACTCTTGACGAGGAATTCCAAAGCCTGATGCCGGATCGCCGACCTTGCGTGTTTGAACTTGAAAGAACCCGACGTTGTACGGACCGATCTTGCCCGTCAGCTTGGCGCCGTAATCAATCGGCACGGGCCCGCCGCGATCTGTTAGTCCAATGCGACGCGTAAAGAAGAGTTGATTCGCGCCTTGCCGTCCGAAGAGAAAGATACCCGAATTCTCGAGGAAAAAATCGCGTTTCTCGGGAAAGAAAACCGAGAAGCGCGAGAGGTTTACTACCTGAGTATCTACTTCAGCCTGACCGAAATCAGGGTTGGCAGTGAACTCAGCGGTAAGCGAGGGAGTTATTCCGATCCTGGCAACTTCCAGACCGGCGGTGGCATGCACGCCCGCGGCAAATCCCGGCTCACCGACGAGGGGAATGCCCTGGCGCCAGCCCGCTGATAGGTAAGGTTTGATTTCTTTCAAACGAGGCCGGCGAATCTCTTCAACCCCTGTGAGCTCGCCAGCCTGGGAAACGCGCTCCAGACCGAAGGAGCGTTGCCAGCTTGTCCAGAGGTTCTCTTCGTTCTTCCGCCGGATGATGCGGGCGACGTTCAGGCCCCACGCATCCAGTCCTTCCTTGAAACGAAGCGTCGTAAGCGGGATCGCTATCTCGACGTTCCAGCCGGCCCGATCTTTCTGGCCGGCGGAAAGCCAGGGTGCATCCCACGACAGATTGACGTCGCGGCCTTCATCAGTGATCAGAGCGTCCTGCTGCGTACCGAGCGGATTTACCGCGAAGCGATACGCGTTACGGCGGTCGTGATAAGTATCGAGCAGGATCTCGACCTTATCGTCGTTCGAAAAGTCTGCGTCGCGCACCAGCTCGCGCGCATTCATGTTTGCCGGATCGCTGTCAAAAGCATGAATGCCGACGTAGAGGTTCCGGTCGTCGAAGAGGACGCGCACTTCTGTCCTCTCTGAGGCTGCCGCACCTTCGGTGGGCTCTTGCTGCCGGAAATCGGTAGCAGCCTCTGCCGCAGCCCAGGCAGGTTCATCGAATCGACCATCGATCTTGATCGCCTCAGTGACACGCACGGCCTGAATACGCCGCGGGCCGGTGCTCTCCCGCGGCAACTGAGCAGGCGTCGCGGCGGTAGCCTGCGGCGCAATCTCTTTTGTTGAAGGCTGCTGTGCCTGGGCGACGACCCCGAAGAGGATCAGGCTCAGCCCAAACATCAGCCACGCCCGGAATCGCTCCAAACTGTTATCGAAACGCCACGACGCTTCAGTCATACCTACTTATCGGATGGCAGTGCGATTCTGAGCATGGGCTTTCCTCCAACGTTCTGTAGCGAGAAATAGACCCGATGAGTGGCCGCCGTCAACGGCAACGCTATGAGCAATCGGAGCAAAGAATTCGTCGCCAGTCTTCTCCAGACTCCGACCACGCTCTCAAAGACGCAAATGATAACACTCCTGAGGTTCAGGAGGCGCAGACGCGACGATCTGCAAAGTGCTGCCATCAATAACAGCTAACTCGTTCGAGCTCTTATTCGATAGTGGCCTCAACTCTTCGGGCGGCGCGGTGGGCGCCGCAAAGCGGTAAGAGAAAGACGAAACCGGCTTCACTGATTGCATTAAGCTGTGAAGCCGGTCTTAATACGTCGAGAACCAGCCTAGAACGTCACTCCGGCTTGCAGCTGGAAAGCACGCGGAGTTACAAAGTGCGTGCCGCTGAACGTCGAAAGAAAGTTGTAAAGCGCGATCTTGTTTGTGATGTTGATTCCAGTGAATCGCAGCGTGACTTTAGTATGCTCTCCGCGCAAGAGGTTGTCCGTGCCGACACTGAAGTCGAACAAACTGCGTGGCGCGATTCGCGGCGGATTGGTGTCGTCGTTCTCGGTACCGTCCGCCGGGATTCTCAATTGCAACGCTCCGCGATTGGCCGAACCGCAAGCCAGGATTGGCGACGTTGGGGTGGCGAACGTGCTGCCGCAGAACAGCCCGATCTGTGCCTGCTGGTCGGCGGTAAAGCCGAGTGCGGTGGCAAAGTCGGGCACGCTTCCAGCAACCAAACCGCTGTCGTAGCGCCACGTGAAATTCACGTAAGGCAAGAGTCTCTTCCAGTGCTCGAACTGATATTGCACTTGCGTCGTTTGTTCGAGGTTCTGATCGTGGTCGATGCGAAAGACACCGGACGGCAGGTCGGAATTGAAAAACAGGCCGCCGCTCTCAGGTGGAAAGAAACGCGCGCGCGTGTGGCCGGCCACCATAAAAGCAGTCAGACCTTTGTAGTTGGTCAGGTTGACGCGCAGTGAGACGCCATCCAGTTTTGACATCTGCCACGAAATCGGGAACGTGACTGAGGTGTTGAAGAGCACGTTGAAATCGTAAGCATTGTTGGTGTGTTTGTTGAAGTAGTCGCCATCGATGATGATGCGCTTGCCGAGAGCCTGCTGAAAGCCAACGTTGTATTGAGTACGAATTCCGGGCAGCAACGGCAGATTACTGGTGTCGCCGAGGACGCCGTTCGCTAAACCGCCCGCGCCGGTGGCGCTGGACAGAATCAGGTTCTCGTTGTACGGCGTTTCGAAATTGCGCGTGAAAGATCCGCGCAAGACAGTTCCGGTGCGCTTGACGAGATATGAAATACCCAGCCTTGGTTGCAGCAGCCGGCCTTTGGTGATGCCGTTGTAATTGTCAAAGCGGAGACCCAGTGACAGCGTGGCAGGCCCGAGCGTCAGACTGTCCTGCGCGTACAGAGCTTCCTGTTTGATGTCTGTATGTCCGCGAAACGCGAAAGGCTTTCCGCCGCGAGTCAAGTCAAACGGCAAGAGACCCGGAAGGAAATCCGCGCTGGCCGGATCATTGAAGTCCGGATCGGTAATGCCGAATTGGAAACCTTCGGTCAGAAACGTATGTGATAGTTGCACTCCGAACTTGGCGTTGTGCATTCCCTTCACGTAAGACAGGTCCGCCTTGACACCGACGTTATTCAATCGCCGCGACTCGCTGAAGGTGATCGTCTGATCCGAGAAAGGATTGGGGCTGGCCAAATACTTTACGTTATCGAGCCGGTAGTAAGGATTGATCGACAAGACCATCGTTGGACCAAAGATGTGGACATAGCCGGGCGCGATGTTTAGGCTGTGAACGAGTTGACGCTGGTCCTGCCCGAGCGCTTGCTGATCAAATTGATTCGGCGTTTGAAAACTGTTTCGCGCTAAGAACAGATTCAGATGGAACGTGTCGTTGGAGCTCGGGCTGTAATCGACGCGATCGAAGATGTTGCCGGATGTGCCGCGGTCATGCAGCGGTGTGAATTCCGGTGTATCGAGGAAGCGGCCGGAACGCTCGAAGCTGAACGTGATGAAGTTTCCCAATCTGGGACTACCGTAGCCGACCGAGCCATCCTGGCTAATCGTGCCAAACGTTCCGAAAGTTGTACTGAAACTGCCGGTCGGCTTGTTTTGGTTCAGGCCTGACTTGGTAATCACGTTCACGACGAGGCTGGTCTTGTCGCCATATTCAGCCGGTGTTGCGCCAGTGATTACCTCCAACGACTGGACTGCATCGGGCGGTAGTTGCGTGGAAAACATCTTGCTCTGCTGGTCCGAGATCGATTGGTTGTCAATTGAGTAAGATGTCTGCGCATGATCTCCCTGGGGATGAAAGAACCCGTTTGAGTCAGCGACTACACCCGGCGCGGCGAGCGTGATCACGTCACTCAAGCCCGAGCCCGGCGATCTTACCGGCAACCTGGTGATCAAAGTCTGATCGACATCGGTGTGTGTGGTCGATACATTTTCCAGCACTTCGGCGGCGTTACCGGTAATCGTTACGGTCTCGGTCGACGTACTGACCTCGAGTTGGATCGTTAATATGATTGGGACTGACGTACGTACATTTATGCCGTCACGAACTGCACTAAAGCCCGACGCCGACGCGCTGTACACATAATTGTTCAATGGTACGTTATCAAAACGAAACGCGCCCTCAGTTCCTGTGTTGACGGTTCGCTTGTAACCAGTCACGGCATTTTCGATAGTGACAGTGGCGTTCGGCACTACTGCATTGTTGGGATCGGTAACGGTGCCGCTCACGCTCCCTGCGGTCAGCGATTGGCCTAAGGCTGAGTAGCTTAAGATCAAAGTTATGGTTAGCAAAAAGAAGAGCGATTGGAATGCGTTTGCAAGAGTGAATCGACGAATCATTACCATTTACCTCACTAAATTTAGCAGCTTAATCCTGACTGCCAGGACTCTCATCTATGAGCGAGAGGCATGGATAGGCAGCCGAATAAGGTTCGTTTGGCCCACTCAGTAGTGATTCCCGGCGAACCTCTGTGCTGGATGATTTAGCAGGTAACTGGCGGAGCGCGGCCTTGCCCGGTGCTCCTTGCCTGGGAAAGAAACGAAACTGCGAGAACTCGGACAATCGAAGGTGATGCTGTCGGCGCTTGTACCAGCACCGGTGTGAAGATCTCGGCGTTAGATAGGCTTTGTTGGAACTGGCAGACGAGACAGTCGGCCGATTTAAAAGGGCTCCTGGTAGACGAGGTAGTAACGCCTTCCGCAGCCGGCAAGCTGGCTATCGCAGAGGAAGCAGTTGGCTTGGAAATCCTGGAAGATAGATTTCCGTGTCGGTGCGCTAGTCCGGCTGTCGAACCGTAGCCGACCAGGACCAGCAATACGTAAGTCAATGCGCGCGAGCAACGAGCACGTCGACCACGTTGACCTAATGATGGAAACCGTCCGCGCATATTCTTTTGAAGACTGCTTATCCTGACGGAGAAACTTAGTCTCACTACCGGCCTTATGTCAACCACCCATCGAGACTTTGCCATTGGAAAGCATAGGTCATCTGCCAATCAGTTGCACCGCAACGGCGATAAAGACGATTCCTGCGATTGCTGCCATAGAAACCGTCAAACTCGGCGAACGCCGGTGGGCTTCGGGCAGCAAATCGCTCGTAGCCGTGTAGAGGAAGAACCCGGAAGCGAAACCCAGAAAAATTGCCAATGCCGCTGGCGGTGGCAGAACTGCCAAAGCGAGCAGGCCTCCAACGACAGGCGCAATTGCATCCATGACTAGAAAGACAACATCCCTACGGCGCACCGGTTCTCCATGAGTGACCAATAGAATAGTATTCAGGCCATCGCTCATGTCGTGCGCTATGACCGCTAACGCAACGAGAAGTCCCGTTCGCCAGTTCACCAAAGAAGCCGCGCCAATGGCCGCCCCGTCAAGAGTACTGTGAACGATTAGGCCGATTGAGCCCAGGCGACCAACGTGCTGGTGAACTTCATTTGTGCAGTCACCTTCGGGGCAGGAGTGCAAGACAAGGAGCCGCTCAACCAAATAGAAGATAAGGAACCCCACCATAACGATGCCGAGGACAAATCGGTAGCTCCAGCCCTGCGCTGCGGCTACTGATAGCGATTCTGGAAGCAGATCGAAAAAGACCGCGCCCAGCAGGACGCCGGCGCCGAGTCCCATTAACAGATGAATCTGACGTCTTGCGGCAACCGCGATGTAACCACCGGCTAAGGTTGAGCACATCGCAAGTAATGTAAAAAGAAGCGTGAACATTTAGACTTCGCTTATTTTCTCACGGATTACAATATACCTTCGGTTTTGGTTAGCAACTTTGCACTCTTAGCTGGGTGGAGACCAGACTTCCTTAAAGGACGGATGGCCAACAGTATGTGTCGGCTTTCACGGCTTGATAGTTCGCATCAAGTGCTGGTTCGAGCGACACAATCGCGGCGATGCGGTGGGCCATGTTCATTACCTCGCGTGCTTCTTCCGGCGTGAGCGGACGGCCCAGCAATTCAAGCTCGCGATAGCTGAGCCATTTCTTGATCACCTGATAAGCGCCGATGGTGTAATCCCACACGCGCGCGGGAATGTTCTTCCAATACGCAACGTCGTTGAGATAAACGTCGTAAGTTCTTGCCCCGAGATGCCGGAGCATCTGATCCGAATCGAGACGAAAAGCTAACCCACCTTTTATTTGCTGGAGGCGCGTTGCGACTGCCATGCCCAAAAGATCATCGCGGCGACGAAGATTCCCGACTGAACCCAGTCTTTGATCGGATTACCTTTGAACAAGATCGCCGAAGCGATAATCACGGCCGCCCAGGCGATGGCCCAGAGAACGGTGGTTGTCACTGGCGGCCTGGATGATGCGACCATAACGATTCTTTCCCGGGGGAATCATTAACGGATACTAACTATGTTGACAAGTATACGTCCTCAGGCCGGCAATCCAAATCAGGACGTGAAGTCACGAGCCAGCTTGAACTGAAGACTATACGATGACCGTTCGAGTCCGCACCGGTGGTCTGATTGTCGATGATGAAGAAATCGCTGTTGGGCCGGTAGACGACTGCACTATTGGGTGATTCGTTTGTATACTGCTGCCTTGCGACTCGCGGACAATTGATTATGAGACGGAGAAACTTCTTGCGTAAATTCGGTGCTGGTCTGGCGCTGCCCTTGATAGCGCGGGACTTGCTGCGGGCGGCGCCGTTGGCCGAGGGAATGATTCGCCCCAGGGCTTTGAAAGCGGGCAATACTGTGGGGCTGATTACTCCTGCTACTTACGTTCCCGATCCTGACCGGCTGGCGTCAGCCGAGCGCATGATCAAGTATTTTGGCCTGCGGATGAAGATGGGAAAAAACGCCGGCAAGCAAATGGGTGATTATCGGATTTCGCTTGCAGAGCGCCTGGACGATCTTCATACGATGTTTCGCGATAACGAGGTTGATGCAGTCTTTGCCATTCGCGGCGGTTACGGCTCGATGCACATCCTCGATCGCGTTGACTACGATCTCATTCGCCGCAATCCGAAAATCTTCCTCGGCTACAGCGACATAACGGCGATGCACCTAGCCGTTAACAAGCACGCCAGGCTGGTGACTTTTCACGGCCCAATCACACTATCGCGCTTTACAGACTATACCCAAAAGTATTTCCGCAAAGCGCTGTTTGAGACGCAGCCCATCGGAGTGCTGACGAATCCGCCCGAGACTAACGAAATGCGTCCTAGTCATCCGCTGCGGACGATTCGGCCCGGTATCGCTACCGGTCCATTGATCGGAGGCAATCTCACGCTCGTCTCAAACACGATGGGCACGCCATACGAAATCGAGACACAGGGAAGAATTCTATTTCTCGAAGACGTTGATGAAGAGCCTTATAGTATTGATCGGATGTTGACTCACCTGCGCCTCGCCGGAAAGTTCGATGGTGTTGCTGGAGTCATCTTTGGCGAGTGCCAGGATTGCCGTCCCAAGGACTACAAACCATCTTCGACGATTCCCTACGGCTTAGGTGAGGTGCTCGACAATATTCTTGGTGGGCTGAAAGTGCCGGTGCTTTATGGTTTGACAATCGGCCATACCGACGACCAACTCACTTTGCCGTTAGGTGTAACGGCGACACTGAATGCCACCAACGGTACTTTAGAGATTAAGGAAGCCGGTGTAGTTTAATTCGACGGAAGATGAGGTAAGTTTCCAATGAAACAAAGTCAGGCGCCGCCTCGTGTGGTTGCATGGTCCCTTGTGGTTGGCCTGGTGCTGTGCACTGTTCTTTCTTCCGACATCCGGGTCGTAGTCGCACAGACGATATCTTCTGCGGCAACGCGAACAAGCGCGGATAGCGAGTACCTGACAGGCGCGGTCTTATGGACTCAGTCATCAGCCGAGTATCGCGCTTTGGCTTATCAGACCTTTACACTGGCGCGACTGCGCCTTGATCAGGATCTGCGACTTTATAGAGCGAAGCGTGGAGCGCGGCGGCAGCCGGCGGTCGTCGTCGATATTGATGAGACGGTTTTGGACAATACGCGATATGAGGCTGAGTTGGTTTTGCGTGCACTCTCGTATGATGCCGTAACGTGGAGTGCGTGGTGTCAGCGCGCAGAGGCGGGAGCGGTTCCGGGGGCAGTCGACTTTCTGAAGTATGCGGCGCGGCGGGGCGTCCACGTCTTCTACATCACAAATCGCCGCCAGGGAGAGAAGGCCGGAACAATTGCCAATCTACGGAGGGTGGGATTCCCCGATCCGAGCGCGGAGAGCGTGATGGTCCGCGAAGAAGGCGCGACCTCCAGCAAAGAATCTCGCCGGAAGAAAGTTGCCTTACGCTTTAATATCCTATTACTGGTTGGCGACGCTCTGAGCGACTTCAACGATGATTTCAGCGACAAGACAACTGCGGAACGGGCGACCCAGCTTGACCGCGAACGTGCGGAGTTCGGCGCGCGTTTCATCGTCGTTCCCAACCCGATGTATGGCGATTGGGAGAGTGCTATTTATGAAAATAAGTCGAATCTCACTAATGATCAAAAACGCGCGTACCGCCGCGCCGCGCTCAAGGGTGAGACAAACTAAGCACGACCAGCCACATCAACTCGGAAACGTTAATTCACCAGCAATGATTTCATGTCGCCACCTTTCCTTTCCGGCGGCATCCGTAGTTTGCAATAGCGCGTCATTTCTTTAGCGGCTTTTCAAAATGCTGATAATCCCTGGGAGTCGTCCAGTTTCCACCCCAAGCCCAGCCAAGCTGTAAGAAGGCACGCACAATCGGATGATCAGCGGTAAACGTACCTGCAATCCCCGGGTCATATTTCGCGCCATGAGGGAGAACGAGACCGTCCTTGATGTAAGGATTCTGGAAAGGATTTATGTCGATCGCTCTGCCATACGCATGGTTCGATAGGCGTCCGCCTCCGGTTATTTCTCGGTAGTTGAACGCGGATGTGTTATTGGCCTCCATGGAAAGCTCGTCGTCCCAGCGAGCGTCTTTGCGAAAACGCTTATCTGAAATTGGAATGACTGAATAGATCGGAAAGTGTTCCTTCAATGCCAGCGCGAACACCTTCTTGATATCATTCTTCAACTCGGCGTTAATAACCAACTGGCCCAGGTGAATTTTTCCGTCGGTGGAATAATACTTGAGCTTTACGACCTTCTGTTTCTTGCGGATGTCCTCCGGGCATTTGGGATCCATTCCCTCGAAAGCTTCCTTCTCGGTCATCCTGCTGTCGATGATCGGATGTCTGGAAGTTCCAGTTAGCGGACTCTGAGCGTAACTGGTTAGGCCGATTACCATCGCGGTCAGCGTTGTGGCAAGCAAGAGAGGCATTACATGAAAAGTTCGATTGAATATGATCATCATTCCGGCCTGCCCTTGAATAGGATTGTCAGAGCGATCATGGCCAACTGCCCGGGCGATCGCCCAAAGAATGAGGGCTCGCAATCGCTTTGTAGAGGGGTTGGTCATTTCTTGTTCTTTATTTGGCGGAATTTGTTTTGTCGAGCGCCGCGCGAATACCGCGTGCCAATTTCAGCGCATCATCGTTAGCCCAGAAGTGCATGAAGAAAAGCCGCGGCGACTCTGTCAACATGTGACTGTGCAGGGCGGTAACTGCGATGCCGCTTTCATGCAGAGATCTTATGACATTGTTTACTTCACCCGCGGTAAGAACAAAGTCTC
Source organism: Pyrinomonadaceae bacterium (assembly GCA_036506395.1). Lineage (GTDB taxonomy): Bacteria > Acidobacteriota > Blastocatellia > Pyrinomonadales > Pyrinomonadaceae > DASXRU01. The sequence continues at coordinate 29,279 of DASXRU010000112.1, forward strand.
CGGTGATGGCCGCGCGGCCTTCGCCAGTCGCCTGAAAGTTCACGGCCGTCGCTAAGCCCATCGACGCCGGGATCGGCTCGCCCCCGTGCGCCATTTCGCCTTCGGTAATCTTTTCGGTACGCGGAATACTGAACTGATACACGCCGCTGTTGAGCTTGCCGGCGTGCCCAATGATTTGATCCAGTTGTTTCGTATCGAGGGGAAACTGCTCGGAAGCTGGGGAGGGAGCGGCGGCGGCTGGCGTTGCGGTCGGGGCGGCCGCGGTGAACGGCGTCTTGCTCAACGCGACCGCGGCATGGATCGCCTGGGCTAATTTCACCGCATCGCCGTGCCCCTCGATGTGCATGTACAGGATATGTGGCGACTCGTTGAAGACGTGATTGTGCAGCGCCGTTACCTCCAACCCGCCCTCCTGCAACCTCGACATCACCGGGCCAACTTCGTCCTCCGTCAGCACAAGATCCCCCATCACGATTGTCTCGGCGGTGAGTTTGCGAAACGCAACCCATGAACCAAGGGCGAGTGTCGGTTTGAGTTCAACATTGCCGACCTTGACCTGAAGGTCGGTGCGCGGCAAGCCGATCTTATAAACGCCGTCGGGCAAGACGCTGCCGGCTTTCCCCATTGCTTGCTCGACTGGCTTCCAATCAGCTTGCCCCGATGACGCCTGTCGAGTAGAAGTTTGGGGTGCATTACCTTTCAAGCAAGCTGTTTGGAGCACCAGGAACCCGGCGACGACGAGTAGCAGCATGATTGACATCGTTGTAGCCAAACGGATTGTTGTCGCACTACGTGATGGAATTTCATTTCTCATAAAGGTTTGCCTTTCATTTGTTGCTGGCGGTATTATTTTGCCAGTCTGCGATTATCTGGAACTTAATGCAATCATTTCGCCCCTCTACTCGGTTTTACCTCCGGGGCGAAAGGCTTGACAGCGTTTTCACGCTGGCATAGAGTGCGCCTGCCTTTGGATAGAATAGTATGAGGTACCTGTCTGGCCTCACTATCTTCAGGCCCGAGAAATTGAGAACCTCATGATTCTCGTTAACTCCAACTTTTAAGCGCGGCCCTCGCCCCGCGTATCGTAACTCACGTGACCAATCCTGTTTCTTTTATTCGAGCTGTCGTCATAAGGGGGACGTGACGCGCGCTGGTGTGGCCGCTATGAGGTTTTCGCGCTGGCGCCGCAAAGTCTCCCGCGCTTCGAGTATTAGGCCACTCACGATAATGGTAGCTACTCTCACTCTCAAAGAAACGTAAGGAGATTCCCATGCCGATGAATTTCGACGCGATTGTGATTGGGACCGGCTTTGGCGGAACTATCGCCGCCACCAGGCTGGCCGCGAAAGGCAAGAAAGTGCTGATGCTGGAAAGGGGTACGTTCTGGGTCACGCCAGAGAAGCTTGGCCAGCCGCCCCCAGGTGCTAAGAAGCCTATTCCCGTTTGGGCTAAAGAGCAGAATCCACAAATGCCCGTGCAATACTGGCCGCGCCCTAATCACAAAGAAGGGATGCTCGACTTCTTTGCGAGCGTACGCAGCCCGCTCAACAAGGACGGTCTATATCAGTATTCAATATTCAAGCAGGCTGACATCCTTACGGCCAGCGGCGTTGGGGGTGGCTCGCTCATCTACTCAAACGTGACACTGCGCCCGCAGGCCGAAGTCTTGCAGGGCATCGGCCTCAACCTCGGCGACGCCGAGTATCAGACCGCGCTCAAGTGGATGGAAGACTTTCGCGGAAAACTCAACCGCGTAGTCACCAAGATTCCGCTGCCCGGCCGCGACGTATCGAACCTCACGGACGACGACTACCTTTACCTGGATCGCGCCCGCGTCCTGCGCGACGCCGCCAAACTGTCGTCTCAAAAACTGGGCATCCAGATGCCGTGGGCGCCGCTGGATCTCTCGCTCATCGAATACGATCCTGATCAGGGCGCGCAGAGCCAGGCCGCAAAGAACCATACCTTTTGTGAACGGCAGGGGCGTTGCATTCTTGGTTGCCTCCCGGCAGCGCGTCACACGCTCAACAAAACTCTTTATGCCAGGCTGCTCTCCGATCCAACCAAAGGCGTCTCGCTGTCGCCGCTCGCCGAAGTGCGGGACATCAAGCAGATCGCCGGCGGCTACGAAGTCCACTACCGCGATCATCGCGACGACAATAAGAAGAGCGTTACCGCGCCGCTGGTATTTCTCGCCGGCGGAGTGTTGGGTACAACTGAGATCCTGCTGCGCTCGCGCGACAAGGGCGGACTCAAGCTTACCGCTAAACTTGGCACGCACTTCTCTACCAACGGCGACTTTGGTGCGTTCTGCGTAGGCACCACCAAGCCCGTCTACAGTACCCGCGGTCCCATCAACACCTCGGGTGTGCATGCTAAGTTCGACGGTCTTCATATTCATGTCGAAGACGCCGGTATCCCGGAAATGTTTGCCGCGCTCGCCAGTACCGCCCTCGGCGTGCTCGATAACTTCGCCCGGCGCGAGGTCCTCAAGGCCAAGATGAAGTTCGCCTTTACGACGATGGCGTTGCCCGACCTGCGCGACTTCTTCCCACACCTGCCCGACACTTATGACCCCACCAGTTCCGAGACAGAAGCCGAGATGGTGGCCAACATTTTCTTCTTCAATGTAATGGGGCAGGACGACGCCAGCGGCAAATTCACGTTGGATAACGACAATATCAAGCTCGACTGGGACAAGAAGATCGGCGACACGCCTATCTTCCAGAAGATTGAGACGCTGCTGCAGTCGCTTTCTGAGTCGATGGGCGGCCGCTACGTGCCATTCCCATTCTGGAAAGGTCTGGGAAATAAGAAATTGACCGTCACGCATCCACTCGGCGGCTGTCCGATCGCCCCGACCAGCTTTGACGGCGTCGTGGACGAGCTCGGTCGGGTGTTTGATGGCAATAAAGCGCCCGGCTCGACCGACGTTTACCCGGGCCTTTATGTTGTGGACGGCGCGGCCATCCCAGGCGCACTGGCGATTAACCCGACACTTACCATTGCAGCCCAGGCGCTGAAGAGCATTAACGCCGCGCTGCCGTAAGTTCATTCTGCTGGCGAAGAACGCAAACTTCGGTTGCGCTCTATCACTACCGTAGGTGCGAAAGCTATTAGCTAAAAGCTGGAAGATCAATACGGCTTCCCGAGAGGTACCATCGCGATGAAGTTCAAAATGGCGCACATGCAGGCCGCTTCTGTCATCGCTGACATTAACTCTGTAAACAGTGAGGCCGTAAAC
>DASXRU010000113.1:0-27797 GCA_036506395.1 Pyrinomonadaceae bacterium
GCCCTGGAATCAACGCGACTCAAGTCTGAGTTCCTCGCCAACATGTCGCACGAGATTCGCACGCCCATGAACGGCGTGATCGGCATGACCGGACTGCTCCTCGACACGAACCTCACCACCGAGCAAAGGGACTTCACCCAGACCATCAACGCCAGTGCCGATTCGCTGATGACCGTCATCAACGACATCCTCGATTTCTCCAAGATCGAAGCGGGCCAACTTCGTTTCGAGAAGCTGGACTTTGATTTACTTCCGGCGGTCGAAAGCCCGGTCGAACTATTAGCCGAGCGCGCGCAGGTTAAGGGTATTGAGATCGCTTCCTTGATCGAAAGCGATGTGCCGCTGGCTCTGCGTGGTGACGTGGGACGACTGCGGCAAGTGATCACCAATCTGATCGGCAACGCGGTGAAATTCACTGATGCCGGCGGAGTCCTCCTGCGTGTGTCTCAGGAAAGCCACAACGCTACTCATGCAACGTTGCGTTTCACTGTCAGCGACACCGGCGTCGGCATCAGTGAAGAGGCCCAACGGAGACTCTTCCGGGCTTTTGTTCAGGGGGATGGCTCAACCACCCGCCGCTATGGCGGCACGGGCCTGGGGTTGGCGATCTCCAAACAACTGGTCGAATTAATGGGGGGGAAAATCGGCGTCGAAAGTACGGTAGGCGCCGGCTCAACATTTTGGTTTACGGCGCGCTTCGAAAAGCAATTAGGCGGACGCGTCCTTACCAGCCCCACGAAGGCGCACCTGGAAGGGGTTCGCGTGCTAATCGTGGACGACAACGAGACGAACCGTAGAGTCGTGCAACACCAGATTGCTTCATTGGGAATGCAGTCAACCTGCGCGGAAAGCGGGGCTGAAGCTCTCCTGGTATTGCAAAGCGAAGCCGCCGCCGGACGTCGTTTCGATCTGGCCATCCTCGACATGCAGATGCCGGAAATGGATGGCATGATCCTGGCCCGCACAATAAAGAGCGATGCGGCTATCAGCTCGATGCGGTTACTAATGCTGACCTCGCTCGGCCACCGTGATGATTGTGAAACATTACGCCAGGCAGGGATCGCAAGATGTCTCGGAAAGCCGGTTAAGCAATCGCAGCTCTTTAATGCTTTAGCCACCATCATGGCCGGCGAAATTGATGCCCCGGGCCTGAGCATGCCGGTTCACACGACCAGGTTAGAGCAAGAGGAAGTGCTGTCTGCGCCAGCTGCGCCTGAGGACGCGATTGAACAGGCCCGCATTCTGGTAGCTGAAGACAATCTGGTAAATCAGAAAGTCGCGCTCATGCAGCTACAGAATTTGGGCTATGCCGCCGATGTGGTTGCGAACGGGCGCGAGGCGCTCGCAGCACTGGCAGAATTCCCCTACTCAATCGTGTTGATGGATTGCCAGATGCCGGAGATGGATGGCTACGAAGCAACGGTGGAGATTCGGCGCCGCGAGCAAGGTTTATCCAGTCGCACGGTGATTATTGCCATGACCGCGCATGCCCTGGAAGGTGAGCGTGAAAAGTGTCTGGACGCGGGCATGGATGACTATCTTAGCAAGCCGGTCAAATCAGATGTGCTGCAGCGGAAGTTGGAACAATGGCTTAAGCCCACGGACGAGTCTTCACCGCACGAGGGATCAAGTGAAGCGAGTGTGGTTGATAAGGACATATCCAGCACACTCGATCTTTCGGTGCTGGCAGGTTTCCGCGAGATTCAGCAGGCCGGAAAGCCGGATCTCGTTACTGAGCTGATCGACCTCTTTCTTGAGGACAGCGCAGTCCAGCACAAAGTCCTGCGCGAAGCACTCGCGGACAACAATACGAAGGAGGCGCGCCGGTTGGCGCATCTCTTAAAGGGCAGCAGCGCCAATATTGGCGCCGGCCCGATGGCCGCGCTTTATGACTCACTTGAAAAGACGGAGTTTAAGAATGGCGAGTCAGGCAGCCTGCTGGTGAAACTCGATCAGGAATTTGAGAGAGTCAGTAAAGCGTTAAGAGCCGAACGGCGGCCCGCGCAGGAAGTGAAGCGATGAAGATTTTAATCGCTGAAGACGATCCTGTTTCGCGCCGCATACTGGAAGCGACTCTCGTCAATTGGGGCTATGAAGTCTCAGTTAATCTCGATGGCCGGCAGGCCTGGGAGGTACTACAACGCGACGATGCCCCTTCGCTGGCGATTCTTGACATCATGATGCCGGGAATGGACGGACTGGAGATTTGCCGCAAGGTTCGACAGTTGCCCCGTGCTACGCCGCCGTACCTGATTCTGCTGAGCTCCATGAGCGGTAAGGAGCAGGTGGTCAAAGGGATCAGGGCAGGAGCAAATGATTATCTCACCAAACCCTTTCATCGAGAGGAACTGAGGGTGAGGGTTGGCGTCGGGGTACAAATGCTGACGTTGCAGAAAGCCCTGGCGGAACGCGTGGAAGAGTTGGAGGCAGCGCTATCGCAGGTGAAGCAGCTTCAGGGAATCCTGCCCATCTGTTCCTATTGCAAAAAGGTTCGTGACGATCAGAATTACTGGCAAAAAGTGGAGAACTACATTGCGGATCATGCGGATGTTCAATTCAGCCACGGCATCTGCCCCGATTGTTATGAGCGTGTGATTCGAGAGTTTGAAGAAAAAAAGCAAACAGGCGACGCAAAAGGCGTCGGCGGCGAGTAACAGTCAGGAGACTTGCAAAGTAAGGGGTAATTTGAAGTCTGACTACAATTCGATTCACGAGTAAGTTAGCAAGGAAGGAACATTATGTCGGAGTTAAAGAAACAGAATAATCCAGTGACCGTGTCACTCGATGTCGTGTGGCAGGGTTCCATCGGAAAACACGATGCGCGCATGAGCGAAATCAGCATGGAAGGTTGTTTTATCGATAGCAAGGTGCAGGGAAGGGCGCTGGGCGAGAAAGTTGATTTTAAGGTGCATCTGCCGGACGGACCGTGGGCCTCCCTGCAGGGCGAGCTTATCAGCCAGGAGTACCCCATAGGTTTCGGCCTGCGCTTCATGAACCTGACGGCAACTGATGAAAGATTGCTGGCGGCGGTCGTTATAGCCCATGGAGGCGAAGCGGCGACAGAGCAAATCCTGGAGCAAGAAGTTGAAGCAACAGATTCAGCGCCAATTCCCGAGCAGCGGTGCCGTGTCCTCGTGGCTGACGACGATGCACTGACCCTGCTAATGGTGACGGCAATCGTTGAAACCCAGGGCTGCGAGGTAGTGGCCGTACGAGATGGACGCGAAGCGCTGGAGATCCTGCAGCATGACGCGAACTTCTGCGCCGCGATCTTTGACATGACCATGCCCCACGTCCAGGGACTGGACTTGATCCTTTATATGAAGCGGGATGAGCGCCTGCGGTCAATACCCGTGGGCATGATCACGGCCGAGCAAGATCCAAAGATCTGGGATGATAGTGTGGCCGCGGGGGCGAGTGTGTTTCTACCCAAGCCTTTCAGTCCACCCCAGGTGCAAATGATGCTCCGGATGTTGGTCAGCAAATCCATTCCTTTAAGAAGGAGCCTTCCCCAACTCTTTCACGCGCCGGGAGCTTCCGACGTTAGTATCCTGGCGTCTGAACATTTGCACTGAAGAGAAGCCGTCCTCGCTGATCACGGCCTCAAACGGTGAGGCCATGCCTCAAGATCATTCGCTGCAATGTCTTGCGATCCACACCCAGCATTCGGGCGGCCGCCTGTTTGTTGCCACTGGTACGCACCAGCACGCGCGCGACATAGCGGCCTTCCACGTCCGCCAGCGCCGGCCATTCGTCGGCAGCCAGGATGGTGTGCTCTTCCGTCGCCGGTGTCTCGATGCCGGGAGCCGATCCTTCACGATAAGCCCGCACGTGTTCCGGTAAATCCTGCGGCCGAATTATTGAATCGCAGAGGGCTGCAGCGCGCACCACCGCATTCTCCAACTCCCGGATGTTGCCGGGCCACGAATACTGCTCGAGCAATTTCAGAGCCTCTCCCGAGAACGTGGCCGGGCGGCTTAAAGAAAAAACCCGCTCGGCAAAGCTCTTCGCCAGAGGCAGAATGTCTTCGCGACGTTCGCGCAAAGGCGGCAGCACAATAGACACCGCATTCAATCTATAGAATAAATCCTGGCGAAAGCGTCCGGAGGTTACTTCCTCCTCTACATCGCGATTGCTGGCGGCAACCACCCGGACATCAACTTGCTGTTCCCGGTTGGAGCCCACCCGGCGAATTTCGCCCTTTTGCAGCGCGCGCAATAGTTTCACCTGAAACGCCGGACTCGTTTCGGTAATCTCGTCAAGAAAGACCGTCCCACCATTTGCCTCTTCCCACAGACCGGGCCGGTCCCTCTCAGCTCCGGTAAATGCGCCGCGCATATGACCAAACAACTCTGATTCGATCAGGTCGGCGGGAATAGCGCCACAATTGACGGCGACAAATGGTTTGGAGGCCCGGTCACTGCGCCGATGCAGGGCGGAGGCGACCACTTCCTTGCCAGTGCCCGATTCACCGGTTAACAACACTGGCAGGGTGGTGCCCGCCACGCGTCCCACCTGCTTCATCACTTCGATGAATACGCCACTCCGACCCACCAGATCGATGTCTGACTCATAAGGGCTAGCGCCGTTGGAAGAAATCAGACGATGGTGTGGCCGTTTGTTGAGACGCTCGGACAGCCCTTTCGAGAGAGCCTGCAAAGCCTCAGCACCGAAAGGCTTCAAGAGATAGTCGTAAGCGCCGAAAGCAGTTGCATCCAACGCTCCCACCGCGGTCCCATGTCCGGTCATCAATACCACCCTCGTCTGAGGCAGCTCTTCCTTAAAGCGCTTGAGCACGCTGAACCCATTCGCTCCGCCCAGAACGACATCGCAGAAGACCACCCCCCAGTCCTGCTCGCGTAACATCTCAAAGGCCTGCTCGGCGGACTCAGCCTCGCTAACCTCCCATCCCTCGCCCCGAAGTACGTGGCCCACAAACCCGCGCACTTGCTGATCGTCATCAATTACTAAAGCCTGCATAAGAATCCTTTCCCCCTCTGTGAGTCCGCTCAGGCATGAACCATGGTGTGCTGCTCGGCGGTGTGCGTCCTCATGAACACTGCCAGTTCTTCAGCCGGTAAACCTTTGCTGAAAAGAAAACCCTGTATCTCGTCGCATCTGAGCAAGCGCAGGAAGTTTAGCTGTTCTTCGGTCTCCACACCTTCTGCTACGACCTCAAGCTTGAGATTGTGGGCCAGCGTAATGATGGCCATTACCAGAGAAGCATCGTTCGGATCCGTGGTTACGTCCCTGACGAAAGACTGATCAATTTTTAGCGCGTTAATAGGCAACCGTTTTAAGTAACTAAGTGAGGAAAAGCCGGTGCCAAAATCATCAATAGAAATCTTGACTCCCATCTGTTTCAGTTCGCCCAGAACGTCGATGGCAAACTCGGCATTGTTCATAATGGAAGTTTCGGTCAATTCCAGCTCGAAATGCCTGGGAGCGAGACCGGTATCGCCCAGGATCTTCACCATGGTTTTGGCGATATTGGGTTGCCGAAGCTGTTGCGCGGCGATATTTACAGCCATACGCATGGGAGTGAATCCTTCGTCCTGCCATGTTTTGTTCTGCCGGCAGGCAACGCGTACGACCCATTCGCCGATGGGAATAATCAAACCAGTGTCTTCTGCCAGGGGAATGAATTCAGCCGGCCAAAGGAGCCCAAGCTGCGGATGTTGCCAGCGTATCAGCGCTTCCACGCCGGTGATCTGCATTGAGTCGACTGCGGCCCGAGGCTGGTAGTGCAGCACAAACTCCTCATTTTCTATGGCATGGCGCAGGCTGGTTTCCAGCGTCAGCCGTTTCGACGCCAGCTCATGCATTTCAGGCATGTAAAACTGATAGTTGTTACCACCTGCCTTTTTGGCTCGATAAAGCGCCGCACCGGCATTTTTCAGCAGGCTCTGGCAGTCGTTGCCATCCAAAGGAAACAGGCTTACGCCAATGCTGGCGGAGGCGAAGACTTCCTGCCCCTCAAGATCGACGGAGGGTTTCAACGCCTCCTGGACGGATCGAATAATCTCGACCACGTCTTTGGTTTCGCCAATCTGTCTAATCAAGAAGGCAAACTCATCGTCCCCGAAGCGCGCTACAGTATCGCCCTGAGTGACACAGCCTCTCAGCCTGTCGGCAACTTCTTTCAGCAGCCAATCGCCACAGACATGGCCCAGGGTTTCGTTCACTTTCTTCAATCGATCGGGCGCAATAAAAAGGATGCCAAACGCCTCGCCCGATCGTTGGGCCACAGCTACTGCCTGGCCCACCCGGTCTTCGAAGAGGATGCGGTTCGGTAAGTCTGTCAGCGTGTCGTAGTAGGCAAGCCGGTTTACTTCGGCCGTTCGCCGTTGCAGGAGGATCTCCAGGTCATCCTTATAGCGGCGCTTTTCTTTCAATAACAGAGACTGGTTCAGCGCCCGCTCAACCGCCGCCTGGACCTGCCTCGGGTCGAACGGCTTCATGATGTAGTCAAACGCGCCGGCGTGCATTGCTTCGATAGCGGTTTCAATGGTGCTTTGCCCGCTGATCATCAGGACGACGCAATCGGGTGCAATCGAGTGGACGTGGGGCACTAATTCCAGACCGCTCATGCCGCCCATCTGTATGTCGCTAATGACCAGATCAAATTGATCTGCCGCCAGGGCTGTCAGGGCTTGTTCAGCAGATTCGGCTTCGCAACAATCATAGCCGTTGCCCAAAAGCTTCAGCAGTAATCCCCTGATCTGCTCGTCGTCATCGATAATCAAAATCTTTGTTTTCGTGAGTGCTGCCGCGGGTACTTCGTCACCGCGGTTGAGGTCGATTGTTGGGGATGGGCGCATTGGATTGTTCGCCGGACGGAGAAACGATATCTTTAATCGCTCAGACCTTATCCAGGACCTCCCTCACCTTTCGCGCCATAGTAGAAGAGTCGAAGGGCTTTTGTATGAAATTGAGTTTCTCATCCAGCAGACCGTGACGCACGATTGCGTCGTCGGTATAACCCGACATGAAAAGAACCGGGAGACTAGGACGAAGCGCGAGCACACGTTCCGCCAGTTCTCGACCGCTCATCTGCGTCATAACGACGTCCGTGATCATCAGCTTGATGTCATGTTCCAGGTCGAGGGACATCGAGAGGGCTTCTTCCCCAGTTGAGGCTGCCAACACCTGATAGCCCAGGTCCTCGAGAATCTGTTCCAGGATGTCTCTTACCTGTTCTTCATCTTCGACCAGTAAGATCAACTCCGTACCCTGGGGAACAGAACTGGAAGTAAGTGCTGATACTTCCTCTCCCGCCTCGTCAACGCGCGGCAGATAAATCTTAAACGTGCTGCCCCGTCCCACTTCGCTATAGACCCAGATGTTTCCCCCACTCTGCCTGACTATGCCGTACACCGTCGCCAGTCCCAGCCCAGTTCCCTTACCGGAGGCTTTAGTAGTAAAGAACGGCTCAAAAACACGGGGCTGAATTGTTGCGGCCATACCACATCCGGTGTCGCTTACCGCAAGCATCACATAGGGCCCGGGTAGCGCCGCATGTCGTTGGGCGTATTCTTCCGAATGCACGACATTGCGTGTCTCGATCGTAAGCTTGCCTCCTTTCGGCATGGCATCGCGCGCGTTCACTATCAGGTTTAGCAAGACCTGCTCGATCTGGCCCGGATCCGCTTTCACTTTTCCCAGCACAGGTGAAGTTATGGTCAGAAGATCGATATCTTCTCCGATCAAACGCCGCACCATCTTCTCCATATCCGTGACCGCCACGTTGAGATCCAGAACTTTGGGTTGCAGAATTTGCTTCCGACTAAAGGCCAGCAACTGGCGAGTAAGGGCGCCGGCGCGATCGCCGGCTTTCTTGATCTCTTCAACGCTGGAGCGATGGGGACTGTCTTGCGGCAGCTTATTCAACAGAATGCTCGAATAGCCGCCGATCACGGTCAGGAGATTGTTGAAGTCATGGGCCACGCCGCCGGCCAGTTGCCCGATCGCTTCCAGCTTTTGTGATTGGCGAAGTTGTTCTTCGCTCGCCAACAGCGCGCCTTCCAGACGATCGCGTTCGGTAATGTCATGGGCGAGAATAAGTTCAGCTCGCCGATCAGCAAATACCAGCAAGTGAGAAGTGATTTCTACCTTGATGATGCTGCCGTCCTTTTTGAGGTGTGTCCATATGCTCGCCGGATTCACTCCCTCGAGACTCCTGGTGACTGACTTGTAAAGAGCGGGTATGTCCTCAGGCGGACGAATGTCTTTGATCGTCATGGTGAGGAATTCTTCCCGTGAATAGCCGTAGTGATCTACGGCTGATTCATTCACAGCGAGGAATGCGAGCGTTTGCAGATCGTAAACCCACATTGGTTGCGGGTTGCTTTCAAAAAGGAGGCGATATCTCTCTTCGCTCTCTCGCAGCGCCTTCTCCGCTTGCTTGCGCCCGGTGATGTCTGCGAGCGTGCCTTCGCGGTAAATCTCTGTGCCGTTTTCATCCTTGATGGCGCGCCTGTTCGCCGACAGCCAGATTTTTCTGCCGTCTTTGCGATAAGCCTCGAGCTCAAAGCCTTGTAAGAACCCCCGTTCGTTCTCCAGGCGAGTGGCCTCCGCCCAGCTCTCAGGATCGACGTAAACTTGATGTTTAATATCGGTAACTGTGGCGATCACTTCGTCGGGCGATTCGTACCCCAGGATGCGCGCGAGGGCGGGATTGACCGTGGTGAATCGCCCTTCAGGGGTGGATTGGAAGATTCCTTCGACCGCGTTCTCGAATATGGATCGATAATTCTTTTCGGCCTGTTGTACCTGCGTGTAAAGGGATGCACTCTCCAGTGCCGAAGCTGCGGTGCCGGCGAGAATGGTTAACGCTTTCATTTGTCCCAGCGTGAAGGGACGCAAGCGGCTGGTCACGTTTAGATTGATGATGCCAACCAACTTATTTGCCACCTGCATGGGCACTGAAATGGCGGAGCGAATGTCGGCCCTGGGCCAGAGCGATACAAAACGCTCGTCGCGAACCTCTCCGTTAAGGATCAAAGGAGTTCGCTCGCGAGCCATCCAGCTAGCAATGCTGTTTTCAAGGGGAATTCGTTCGCCCAGCAGCCGTTCTCTTTTTTCGCCGCGCACCATCGCCACATAAAGCTCCTTGCCATCCTGGGTCGGGAGAAGGATAGACACCTCGTCAGCATTGCTCTGCTCCAGGGCGGCATCGGCGAGTTTGCTTAGCACGGTTTGGGGATCAAGTGTGAAAGCGATGGTTTGCGACAAGCCATAGATGGCCACAGTTTCACGGAGGTGTACGTTCTCAAGGCGCAGGTGCCTGACATTCATGGCGCGAGTCAACACCGGCATCAGGGTCTGCATGCGGAAGGGCTTGAGCACGTAGTCGAAGGCGCCGAGCTTCATGGCATCGACAGCAGTCTGAATGGTGCCCTGGCCCGTCATCATTATGCCAACCACATGTGGATCGATTTCGAGGGTGGCTCTTAATAAGGCGATGCCATCCATTTCCGGCATCATCAGATCGGTCAGCAGCAGATCGAAGTTCTGTTCGCGCATCTCAGCCAATGCTTTGACTGCGGAGCTGCAACCAGTGACTTCATATCCCTGTTTCAGAATTGACTCGACCAGAATGGTTTTCAGCTCTGGTTCATCATCGACGACCAGTATATTCCCCAGCGACGGGTTTGGACTTGCCCGGGCGGTAGTAAGTTCCTTAACTTCAGATTCATCGAGCTGTGTACTCATGCTGCCACCGCCGCTTCCTGATCACTTGCCGGCAGGGTGATGCGCACGGTAGTGCCCTTTCCCGGGCCGGTCACAATTTCGATTGTGCCGCGGTGTTGCTCGACCGTACGGCGACAGATCGCTAAACCCAGACCGGTACCTTTGCCTTCCGGCTTGGTGGTGAAGAAAGGGTCCCAAAGCTTCGGTAAGTCTCCGGTCTGAACGCCAGTCCCGTTGTCGATGAATTCGACCACCACAGCCGCGCTGCCGGAACCCAGGACGCCGGAAAAAGCCCGCAACGTGAGTTTTCCACCATGCGGCATGGCATCACTTGCATTCGTTATCAGGTTTAAGAATACCTGCCGTAACTGTTGCCGGTCTGCATGAACAATGGGAAGATGACTCGCAAAATCGTGTACCACGACGATATTGTGGCTGCGCAGGTAATGCTCGATAAACTTCAGCGAGCTGGTTAACTCTTCACGGAGATCGAGCGTGGAAATCTCCGGGTGGCCGCGCCGGCTGAATTGCAACAGATTGCTCACCAGACTTGCCATGCGCTCCACTTCCTGCGAGATAACTTCAAGCGCATGGCGTTTGGGATCGTTTTTCGTTAGTTCATCCATTGCGGACTCAACCCGCAAGGCTACCGTCGCCAACGGGTTATTTAATTCATGAGCGATGCTGGCGGCGAGTTCGCCCATGGTTGCCAGTTTCGAGGCCTGCCAGAGTTGCTGGGTCATGCTCGCCAGCTCTTCCCTTTTCCCTTTTAATTCTCTTACCGTTCGTGCCAGCCGCTGATTTGTCTCCTTCATGCTCGCACTCGCCGACCTTCGTTCGCTGATATCACGGATGTTGCACTGGATTACGCGGGTCGTTCCCTCGAGATAACCGTTCGCTACAACCTCGACGTGTGTGACTACCCCATCGCTGCTCTGCAATGGCAAGTCGTCGTAGCGCATGTACCCGCTCCTCTGTAGTTCTGCGAATGCGGCTTTTGAGGTGGCGATGTCTTTGAAGACCCCGATCTGCCATAGTTCCTTGTCCAGGAATTCTTCCCTTGAGTAACGCAGCTTCTCAATGAGGTACGGATTAACATCAACAATTTTTCCTGAGTCGCCGTCGAGGATGAGAATGCCGTCCATGGCGCTTTCGAAGAGCTGGCGATAGCGGATCTCTGAGGTCCGCCGGGCTTCGTCAGCCTGCTTCCGTTCGGTGATATCGTTGGCCAGCACAATCTCCGCGCGCCGGCCGAAAAAATCCATTTGGTGCGTGGTGATTTCAACATCAATCAGACTTCCGTCCTTTCTAAGATGTCGCGATTCTCCCGACTGCTGCAATCCGGTTTTGATTGCGGGCAAGTCGCTATGCAACGCCGGCACATCCTCCTCGGGACGAATATCATCAAGCGTTAAAGCGAGAAACTCTTTTCGCGAGTAGCCGTAGTGGTGGGTGGCGGCTAGATTTACCGCTAGGAAAGCAAGTGTTTCAAGATCGTAAACCCACATCGGCATCGGGCTGAATTCAAAGCAAAGCCGGTTACGCTCTTCGGACTCGCGCAGCGCCTGGTCGGCCTGCAATCTTTCCCGGTGCTCCGCCACCTGGCTAAGCGTTCTTCTGATCGAAGGCCCCAGCCGTTGCAAACTTGACTTGAGAATGTAATCTGTTGCCCCACTCTTGAGACCCTCAGCCACGCTCTCCTCACCGATAGTTCCAGCTACGAAGATAAAGGGCACTTCCGGCCTCAGTTCCCTGGCGATCTTCAAGGCCGTCAAGCCATCCAGGGCAGTAAATGAATAGGCGGCCAGGATGAGATCCACACTTCCGCGTTTCAGCGCGGTGCGAAACTCGTCCTCGGTTTTGACACGGACAATGTTCGCGATGATTCCCTGCGAAACCAGCGTCTCGCGGACCAGGTCGGCATCAAGCTGATTGTCTTCGACATGAAGAATATCCAACCGTTTTTGTCCCATATTGCTTGCCCTCTTTCCCACAATCTTCCGGAGGTTCGTAGGGTTATGATCCTGGGTACCGCAAGCTGTAAGGTTGAAGAAGGACGCCGTGCTCGCCCCCAGCCCGGCGTCCCTCTTCGCGCGCGCTGCCTTCCCCAAAAGCTTGCGCGCTTCTCGTAGAAACTCAATTAACCGCAGCCCGCGTTCGCGGATAGCGGCGAATCAAATTCAAAACGTCACAAGCCAAAAATGGCTTGAACAAAATAGGAAAGTTGTGTTCGTTACAGATGAAGAGCTCTTCTTCCGTCAGGCCGCCGCCGGTCATCATGATGACCTGTGTGTTCGGATTGTGCGCTTGAAATTCCAAACCCAGTTTCAGACCGTCGTCTGCTCCGAGCAGGTAATCGAGCAACACAGCCCCCGGTTGGCACCTTAGAAAAATCTCGCGGGCGTGCGGCGCATTTTCCGCCATCAACATCTGCCACCCTCCCTCCCTGAGCTCAGCCGTCAGGAAGAGGAGCAAATCGCGATTATCATCAACGATCAAAACTGCTGGGCGGTTGGGGACCTCCGCCGCCTGGCCGCCCTGGGATCGGATGGCGAGATTATTTCCTTCTTCGCTGAGCAGCACCGTTACCAGTGCGCCTGGAGGTATCTCGCCGCGTGTCACCATCGTCGCTAATGGCTGGGTAAGTTCGCGATGGATGGTTCGTTTCAACTCTCTGGCGCCGTATTCTTCGCTGAAGCCATGCTGAAGCAGAAATTCATGTCCTTCCGGCGACACGTCAATAGTGAAACAACGATCCCCCAGACGGGAGTTCACATGTTCTTGCAGCGACCGGATGTCGTTATTGAGAATCGCCTCAATTGAGTCGGTATCAAGTGGCTGGTAAGTAACGATCGCGTCGATGCGATTGACGAACTCGGGCGAAAACCTCTTTCGTACCGCACCCAGCGCGATCGCCTCCAACTTGCTGCTCATCTCGGCGCGAGGAGTACCAGAAGCCGATTGAAACCCAATGTGGGGATGGATCTGTTTGAGCATCTCGCGTGAGCCCAGGTTGCTGGTGAAGAAGATCAGGGTCTTCTCAAAGTTGACGGTCGAATTGTCTCCCAGCCGCAGCGTCCCTTTGTCGAGGATTCCCAACAACAGTTTAGTCATTGAGTGCGCCGCCTTTTCGATCTCGTCAAACAGTACGAGGGCAAGATCAGACTGGGGGCTGGTCGCTTCGACCAGTTGTTGCTGGGTCAACATCGGCACCGTTTCGCGATGTCCCAGATAGCCCGGGGGAGCGCCGATCAGCTTGGCCATCTCATGCTCCATCTGAAACTCGCCACAATCGATCTTCAGCAGTTTCTTTTCACTGCCATGCAACAGTTCAGCGATTGCTTCCACTGTCTTGGTCTTCCCCGTGCCCGTAGGTCCAAGCAGCAGGAAGACACCCGCGGGCCGGCCCTCCGGCGCCAGACCCGACTGATACATGTAAACGTAGGGAACGATTGCTTTCGTTGCCGTTGACTGGCCCACGACCTTCTGCGATAGCAGCGAAATCAGGTCGGACGAGTAGCCGGCTGGTTGTGTTTCTGCGTGCGATAGGGTCAGGACGGCATCGGGCATCTGAAAAGAAACCTCGTTTTCTGTCCGCACTAATTTACTTGAACGGGGGATGTCTCAATTAGCGAGATAAAAGAGACGCGGAAAGGACGGGCAGTTCGCGCGCATCGGTCGGGAAACGCGCGAGAAAGAGACTATCAAATCCGTTGCGGGAGATTATTCTTTGTTGGAAAAGGAAGCAATCGGGGAAAGCCTTAATTCGTATTAGGAAAAACCCTAGGCCGAAGACAACGACTCCGAGGATTGTTAATCGATGTAATCTTTCATCGAAAATCAGACGAAAGGCAGGCTTTTACCGCTCGTTTGTTACCAATCCCATCCTGATGGCATAGCGAACCAGTCCGGCCACCTCGTGAATGTTCAGACGTTCCATCAAACTGGCGCGGTGCGACTCGACAGTCTTGACGCTGATTTTCAGTTGGCGCGCGATGTCTTTTGTCGTGTGTCCTGCGGCAATCATGCGCAGCACCTCCAGTTGGCGTGGAGTAAGTTCAGCCAGTGGACTGCGCCCTTCGGCCGCATCTTTGGCATGCTCAAGGAAGATTCTCCTGGAGAGTTCCGGCGATAGATACTTTTCTTTGCTCGCTACGGTCTTGATAGCCTGTTCAAGTTCAGCGCTGGCGGCCGATTTTGGCAGGTAACCCATTGCGCCCAGGCTCAGCGCCCGCATAGCGTATTCTTCAGCATCGTGCACCGACAGCACAATCACACTCACTTCGGGACACTCTCGTACGGTTTGATCCAACACTTCAAAACCGTTGAGCCCGGGCATTGCAATGTCCAGGAGCACAATGTCCGGCCGATGCTTCTTGATCAATTGTAGCGCTTCACGACCGTCTCCGGCCTGGCCCACGACTTCAACTCCGTCGATTTTTTCGACGAGCGCGCGAATGCCCGCGCGTACGAGGGCATGGTCGTCTGCCAATAACACACGAAGGGGTTCCACAATAATGCTCTCACTATCTCTTCAATGAAGGAGACCTGGAGGAGCAGCCGCACCCCGCCCCAAGAGACGATAAAGGGTAAAAGCCACTTATGACTGTCGGGACAATTTTGATTTTGTTGTCCGAGTTTGACTTACAGCTTGTCCTTTTTTGCCCGAAATCACGCAGGCCAACCAGTAATTGGATGACGATCCTTCGCCTTGGTCTGGACACTGGAATGGAGGGGCAAAGGTGGAAGGGGGCGGTCGCTTTACCACGGCCAGATGCCTCAGCAGGTATTGGCCGGGGAAACCAGGCACCATGCCTGTAGATCTCGCGACCTGCGGATCCCAATGAATCCACATGATCCGGGCTTGGACGTCACTTTGCACAGGGGCGGCACACCCGTTGCTCTAATAACGACGTGGTTATGCCGCGATCGCGCTTTTCGTCCTCAGCGCGATTATCGAAGCCGGTGTAGCCATACAGGAATTCAGCCCGAAGTCCATCACATTCAAGCCCGCTAAACAGAGACGCTTACCCGTAGCTGTGCCTTACCATCCTCAACTTGAACCTCATCACGGACCAGGATTTTCAACCTTCGGGCTGGTTCATGTGCAATTGATGAAGAGGGTCCACGCTGGTCTTTAGATTGGCGTCGACTCTCGTTCATCTGTTTGCTGCCGCTCAGAAATTTCACAGAGGAATTCAGAGAGGCCTTTGCGCCTGGCCCGCTTTCAGCCGTATTTCTTCGGCTGTGTTCCTTTGCCATGGCACTCTGAGTAAAACTGCAACAGTGATAGGTTATGAATACTACTGCTCCTATTTCAACGGTCGATCCGGCTTACGCCGGAGCAGATGACCGGCGCATACTCATCGTCGATGATGAGGAGCCAGTGCGCAGGCTGTTCGTCGAATACCTCAATCAAACTAACTCGTGTGCCAGTGCTGCGAATGCCCAGGACGCTCTGGAGATCCTTGCCAAAGAGTCTTTTGGCCTGGTCATTACAGATATCCACATGCCCGGCCTCGGGGGCATCGAACTGCTTCGCAAGATTACCGAGCTCTATCCGGAGACCGCGGTGATCATTGTCTCAGGCGTCGATCGTACGCAGCGAGTGATCGACGCAGTCAGGGTAGGCGCCTTTGATTATCTGATTAAGCCAATCGACCTGGATGTGTTGTCACTTTGCGTAGAGCGGGCGCTGGAAAGGCGCACGCTGTTACGCGCTGCCCGCCGGTACAAGCAAGACCTGGAGAATCGGAATGCGGAACTTTCCCGTCAAAAGTCGGAACTGGAGCGCCTGCAATCGCAAATTGCGCACAACGCAAAGATGGCCTCGTTGGGCCAATTAGTCGCAGGAATCGCCCATGAGTTGAACAATCCGGCTGGGTTTATTTATAGCAACCTGGCGCTTTTGAAAGAGCGCATAAATAGCCTGGAGGCTTATCTCTCTGCTCTTGACAACATTTCCCTGCCTCCGGAGATTGCTGAACAGGTAGCCGTCCTCAAAAGGAAAACCAACCACCAGAGTATGGTGGCGGATTTGAGCGCGATGGTTGACGACTGTTATGGCGGCGCGGAGCGCATTCGAGACGTGGTGCAGAACCTGAGACTCTTTTCGCGGCTGGATGAAGCTGAATTCAAACGGGTCGATCTTCATGAAGGGATTGAATCGACTTTGCGATTGCTTTCGCAGTATTACACTGGCGGCCGCATCACCCTAAAACGCGACTTCGGACAGTTACCACAGGTTGACTGTTATGCCGCCCAGCTGAATCAGGTTTGGATGAACCTGCTGGCCAACGCAGCGCAGGCAATCGGCGATGCCGAAGGCGAGGTGCGAATCAAGACTCGCCGTGAAGGACAGAATGTGGTCGCTACTATCAGCGACACAGGCTCTGGCATCGCGCCTAAGAATCTAAAGAGAATCTTCGATCCGTTTTTTACGACAAAGGCGGTGGGTGAGGGCACGGGCTTGGGCCTGTCCATTTCGCACAGTATTGTTCAGCGCCACGGTGGGAACCTGGCCGTCAGGACTGTTCCCGGCAAAGGCACGACGTTCATCATTTCGATACCGATCGAAGCAGATCGAGCGTCCAGGTCAGAAAAAAGTTTTGAAGCGGAGGATGCAAAGTGTCTTATAAAATAATGATAGTCGACGATGAGCTCGCAAACCTGCGGACGCTTGAAAGATTGTTCCGTGACGATTACCAGGTAATTATGGCTGAATCGGGAAGCGATGCCCTGGAACTTCTCGAACAGCACGATGTCGCCCTCTTGATTACCGATCAAAGGATGCCGGCTATGACGGGACTCGACTTGCTGCAAAGAACAGTTGCGCTGCGGCCGCAAATGGTGCGCATCCTTCTCACCGGCTACACAGATATCGGCGCCTTAATAGAGGGTATTAATTGCGGGCATGTCTACAGGTATCTAACCAAACCATGGAACAATGATGAGCTTCGCGTTACGGTCAGCCGAGCGTTAGAGCATTATGAGATTGTGAAATCACAGCATGGCCTCAAGCTGGGAAATGATCGTATGCGTGGTAGGTTGAAGCAGATTTGTGAGCTCGCAATGCAGAACTAAGAGCGGCACCAGGATCTTCCGGAAAAGACGCTTAGTTTAGGACACGCATCGATGCTAACATTGCGTAGAGCCTATAAACTTGAGCGCCAAAGAAATCGTTCGTATCGGCATTATTGGGGCGGGCTTTGCTCGCACGACGCAGATTCCTGCCTTCAAGGCCTGCGAAGGCGCGCGCATTACGGCCATCACCAGCGCCCATCGTGAACGCGCCGCCGAAGTTGCGCGCGAGTTTGGCATTGAGCACGTCAGCAATGATTGGCGCGAGCTGGTGAAGCGCGATGATGTCGATCTCGTCAGCATCGTTACACCGGTGGTGACGCACTGCGAAATGACGCTGGCTGCCCTGGAGCAGGGGAAGGCCGTCCTGTGCGAAAAGCCGATGGCCATGAATGCCGGTGAGGCTTTGCGAATGATTGAACGTGCGCGCGATGCCGGAGTGCTGGCGCTAATCGATCATGAATTACGTTTCCTTTCCGGCCGGATTCAGATGCGTGAAATGCTGCGCCGCGGCGATATTGGCCAGGTGCGCCACGCCAGGTTGACGTTTCGCTCTGACTCGCGGGCGGATCCTGAACGTCCCTGGAACTGGTGGTCAGATGCGGCGCAGGGTGGAGGTGCGCTGGGCGCGATCGGGTCGCATGTAATCGATGGCTTTCGCTGGCTGCTTGACTCCGAGGTGTCCCAGGTATTCTGCAATCTGGCGACACACATATCCGAGCGCGCTGAAATGGACGGCGGCACACCGCGCCCGGTGACAAGCGATGATGAGGCAAATCTGGTCTTGAGATTCACCGACAATGATTTGACCCTGGGAACAACCGGAACCGCTTCGATGTCGATGGTGGAATCGGGCCGGTCCGAACATCGACTTGAGATTTTTGGTTCGCGCGGCGCGCTGATGATCGAAGAAGGCGGCGACCTTTGGCATTCGAAGACCGGCGAGGGCGAATGGCGGGCGGTTGAAACTAAGCGCGGCGAGTTGGCGCCGGGCATGCGGGATGGCGGATGGTCGCGCGGCTTTACTGTCTTCTCGCGAGAGATGGTCAAGGCCCTGCGCGAGGGCCGCACGACTGTTGCCGGCGCCGCAACCTTTGAAGACGGCTACCGCACGCAGCTGGTGCTGGATGCCGCGCGCCGCTCCAATCAACGTGGTTGTTGGGAGAACATAAACCAGCCACAGATGAACACGGATTGACACGGATAGACCCCGAACAAGAAAGAACAACTTAGACAAGGACAGATCTGATTTCGAATTCCTATCTGCGTGAATCCGTGTTTATCTGTGGCTAGTTCTTTCCTGCTTTGAGGGTGCATATGAATCAGCCGCAGATGAACACAGATTGACACGGATAAACCCAAACAAGAAAGAACAACTTAGACAGGGCATATCTGATTTCTAGTAACCTATCTGCGTGAATCCGTGTTTATCTGTGGCTAGTTCTTTCCTGCTTTGAGGGTGCATATGAATCAGCCGCAGATGAACACAGATTGACACGGATAAACCCAAACAAGAAAGCACAACTTAGACAGGACATATCTGATTTCTAGTTCCTATCTGCGTGAATCCGTGTTTATCTGTGGCTAGTTCTTCCTGCTTTGACGAAAACGCCAAAACAAACCACGGGCGGTGTGCGCGTCGGTGTGGACACCGGCGGCACCTTCACCGACTTTGTTTTTGAAACGGAGAAAAAACTCCGCGTCTTCAAACTCGCTTCCACGCCGCACGATCCTTCATCTGCGATCGGCCAAGGGCTGAAACGCATTGCAGCCGAAACGGGTACGCGATTGAGCGCACTCGAAGTGGTTCACGGCACAACCGTGGGCACCAACGCCCTGCTGCAAAGACGCGGCGCGCGCACAGCTCTGGTTACAACCCGGGGCTTCGAAGACGTGCTGGTAATCGGGCGACAGGCGCGGCCGGAGCTCTACAATTTGAATGCGGTGAAACCGGCGCCACTAATTCCCGATGCGTTGCGCTTTGGGATCAGGGAGCGCGTTGCCGCTTCCGGGCAAGTGATTGAGCGGTTAGACAAAACGGATGTCGCGGCTTTGCTGAAAAATCTAAGAAAGGCGCGCGTTGAATCGATCGCGATCTCCCTGCTTTTCTCTTTTCTGATGCCGGAACATGAAAAGCGAATCGCAGAGGCGCTGGCCTCGCTGAACATTCCTCTTTCAATTTCCCACGAGATCCTCCCCGAGTACCGCGAGTACGAACGTACTTCGACCCTGGCAATCAACGCCTACCTGCAGCCTCTGATGGGCGCGTACCTCAGCCGGCTGGGCGCGCGCACGCGGCGCCTGCGCGTGATGCAATCGTCAGGCGGCAGTATCTCTGCTGCCGCAGCGGCAAAAGAACCTGTGCGCACAATCCTCTCCGGGCCGGCGGGCGGAATCGTAGGTGCCACCCGCGCCGCACAAACAGCCGGCTTTCAAAACCTGATCACATTCGATATGGGCGGCACTTCCACCGATGTGGCGCTTTGCGATCGCGCGGCGCTGCGCCTGACCAACGAAGCGATGGTGGCAGGAATGCCGGTTGCCGTTCCTATGCTGGACATTCACACGGTTGGCGCGGGCGGAGGTTCAATCGCGCGCGTCGACGAAGGCGGCAGCCTGCGGGTTGGCCCCGAATCGGCGGGCGCCGATCCGGGCCCGGCGTGCTACGGCAGATCTTTATTGCCAACGGTGACAGACGCGCATGTGGTGCTCGGCCATCTGCCGGGCGCGGCGCTGCTCGGCGGGGAATTCAAGCTGGACGAAAAGCGATCGCGCAAAGCTCTGCTCCGGCTGGCGGCAGACCTCAGTTCGGCCGCGCGGCGCAAGGTAAGCGCCATCGAAGCGGCGCAGGGGGTGCTTGAGGTAGTCAATGTGAACATGGAGCGCGCCCTGCGGCACGTGTCGGTCGAACGCGGCCACGACCCGCGCGAGTTTGCGCTGGTCCCGTTTGGCGGCGCGGGCGGGCTGCATGCGGTGGAGCTTGCGCGCGGGCTGCGCATTCCCCGTGTGATCTTGCCGGCGCATCCGGGCGCACTATCGGCCATCGGCATCATTGCGTCTGATGTCGTAAAAGATCAAAGCCGGACAATCATGTTGGAAGTAAAGCAGGGCAGGGTCCAGCAGTTGGAAAGCGTGTTTCGCGAGATGGAACGGCTGGCGCGAGCGACGCTCGGACGCGAAGGTTTTCCCAAATCGCGTCAGCGTCACGAGCAATCGCTGGCCATGCGCTACCTGGGGCAGTCATTCGAACTGGAGATCAAAAACACTCGAGGTGATTTGGCCACTGCATTTCATCAAGCACATCGCGAGCGTTATGGCTACGCGCAGGAGAAAAACACAATCGAAGTCGTGAGCGCCCGGTTACGTTCGCTTGGCCTGGTGGAAAAGTTGAGCCTGGAGCGAACGAGGACCACGGCCGGCAAAGGCTCCGCTGAGCCCGATGCTTATGTGGAAACCTACATTGCCGGCAAACGTCTTCGTGCGGCAGTTTATGATCGGGAACAATTGAAGTCCGGAGCCCGCCTGCGCGCGCCATGCATCATCACAGAGTATTCGGCGACGACGCTAATTCCGGCTGGTGCGCGAGCACGGATAGACGAGTTTGGAAACGTGATTGTTGACGTTTAGTTTTAGCCGCGTTCACGCGGCTTTCCCGCAGGTTACTAGACCGGGCGTTTTACGCCCGGGTCACGGCGGAACGGAATCCGGAAGCCCGTTTCAACGGGCTTACATTCTTGGAGCTTTAGCGCGTAATGCTAAAGCTGCGTATTCTAAGCACGCTGGAAGCGTGCTAATGGCCAGCTTGCTCGGTGATCCCAGCGCTAAAAGCGCTGGTCTATTAACCCTTCGGGGCAAGCCGTCTGAAGACGGCTGGAGAGCGGGAACATCACTGCATTTTCAAATGCACCATTACAATGATCGGGACGTTCGTTCGCTACGAAAAGAAGCGTGTGCGGCGGCAGAGCCGCAAGCGTAAATGATCTGATTTCGTTTACAAACCGATCTGCGATCTAAGAAAAACAGAGAAACCAATTAAAGCGGATCCAAAAATGAAACGGCAACAAATCATATTTTTTCTGGCTGGGCTGATAGCGGGATTAACCTGTGTCACCCTTGGATCCTTTGGATTCCTTGGATTCTTTGAATCCCTTGGATTGTTGCTATTGATTGTAGGGCTAATCTACCTAGTTGGGCCTCTCTTTTTCGTCGCGGTGGCTATGGGCATTTTGATTACAGGCGCACGGCGCCGCGTCACAGGCGGCTTTCTTCGATATCTTGCCGGACTGGCGGTTAGCACCATCACGTACATAGCTGCGTTTCTCGCGTTCTGGGGGGTGATGGGAAATTTATCGGAGTGGTTGGGGCTTCCGCAATCTGCGAACTTCGAGGACTTCGGTATCGACGTTTGGTTAGGATTCGTGGCAGCAGGCGTAGTGGGAGCGAGCGGCATCGCACTCTTTGCCGCTGTCTTGACGGGAAAGTGGAGCAACTCCCTTCTTTTCCGTCTGATCTTAGCTGGTCTCGGCACAATAGTTGTGACGTTCATAGCCAATCTGCCCTTCCATAGCTACTGGTCTTTCTTTGGTATCTTATTGCCACTAGGTAACGCGCTTTTCTGCTGCCTTGTCGGGACTCAGATCTGGCGGAACCCTGAAGAGGCGAAGAAAAACTGAGTTCATAAACATGGCTAAGACTTTCGATCCAACCACCCTGGAAATCTATCGCGCGCTTTACACTTCCGTTGCGGAAGAGATGGGCATCGCGCTGCGGCGCACTGCGTTCTCGCCGAATATCAAAGAGCGCCGGGATTACTCCTGTGCAGTGTTTGACGCGGCTGGCCGCGTTATCGCCCAGGGCGATCACATGCCGGTGCATTTAGGCTCCATGCCGATGGCAGTAGCTGCGGCCCTGCGCGAAGTTGAAATGGCCCCCGGTGACGTTGTCGCTCTTAACGATCCGTTTGCCGGCGGCACGCATTTGCCGGACGTGACGCTGGTGATGCCGGTTGTCAGTAGTCAGTGGTCAGTGGTCAGTGGTCGAAGACTGACTAGAGGGACTCAAAAGGTCAAACGAGCGACGCAACTAACAACTGATAACGAACAACTCACGCTCTTCTACGTCGCCAATCGCGCGCACCATGCTGATATCGGCGGCGCCACGCCGGGCTCGATGGGTCTGGCAGCGGATATTTACGCGGAAGGAATCTCCATACCACCCATTCGCATAATGCGCGGCGGCAAAATGGAAGAAGACATCATGCGACTGATTCTGGCGAACGTGCGCAGCAACGTTGAGCGCCGCGCCGATTTTGAGGCCCAGATAGGATCACTGAACACCGGAGCCGCGCGCCTGCTGGAGATCGTAGAGCGTCGCGGATCACGCGAAGCTCGAGATTATGCCGCGCACTTGATCTCGTATTCCGCGCGCGTTATGCGCCATGCGATCCGCATCATCCCGGATGGCGTTTATGAGGCGGAGGACGCGCTCGACAATGATGGTATCAGCCAGGAAGAGGTTCGCATCAAAGTCCGAGTCGAAATAAAGGATGAACACGCGCGCATCGATTTCAGCGGCAGCGCGCCGCAGGTGGCGGGACCGGTCAATGCGGTAGAGGCCATCACGGTCTCGGCTGTGGCGTACGTCTTTCGCTGCCTGGTTGCCAGCGACGTGCCGGCCAGCGCCGGCTTGATGGAGCCGATCGAAGTCATCGCGCCTCGGGGCACAGTTGTGAATGCCGTTCATCCCGCCTCGGTCGCCGGAGGAAACGTCGAAACTTCGCAGCGCATTGTGGACGTGCTTTTCAAGGCGCTGGCCCGCGCGATTCCCGATCGCATTCCCGCTGCCAGCCAGGGCACGATGAACAATCTGACTGTTGGCGGAATCGATCCCCGCACTGGCCAGGAGTTCTCCTATTACGAGACTGTCGCCGGCGGCATGGGAGCGCGGCCTTCGCTTGATGGCATGAGCGCGGTGCACACGCACATGACGAACAGCCTGAACACTCCGGCGGAAGCTTTGGAGTACGCCTACCCTTTGCGCGTGCGCGAGTATCGGGTTCGCAGAGGCTCTGGGGGAAAGGGAAAACATCGTGGCGGCGACGGAGTAGTTCGCGAGGTCGAGGTGCTTGCCCCAGCCCGGATGTCCCTGCTTGCTGATAGAAGGAAGCGCGCACCCTACGGATTGCGCGGCGGGAAGGAAGGCTCCGTCGGTCGCGATCGCATCGTCCGGCGCGGCGGACGCAAACAGTCAATAGCGGCAAAAGGAAGCTGGCAACTGGACGCCGGCGACCGCATACGGATCGAGACGCCGGGCGGCGGCGGATTTGGGGAAGGAACTTAGTTTAGGACACTATCGAATGAAGGTGCGTGATGTAATCAAATTACTGGAGCGCGATGGTTGGTATCATATTGGTACCGAAGGAAGCCATCGTCACTACAAACACCCTATCAAACCAGGGCGAGTGACGGTGGCGGGAAAATCAAGTAAGGACTTGGCACCGGGCACGCTGAACAGTATCCTTAAGCAGGCTCAATTGAAAGGAAAAGAGTAAATGCGCTATGCAATAGTCATCGAAAAAGCCGAGGATAACTACTCCGCCTATGTCCCGGATTTGCCAGGATGTATAGCCGCCGGAGATACATTGGAAGAGACGGAACAACTCCTGCGCGAGGCGATCGAGATCCATATAAAGGGAATGCGCGAGGACGGACTACCTATTCCAGAGCCAACTAGCCATGTTGATTACCTTGATGCGGCCTGAGTAGAAAGTGAGTTAACGCTTTGCGCGTTACCATTGGGCAGATAAATACTACGAACGGAGACTACGAAGGCAACACCGCCTCCATTCTGCAGGCCATCGAGCGGGCAAAGAAAGACAAGTCCGATCTTGTGGTCCTGCCTGAAGTCGCTATTCAGGGCTACATGTCCTTTGACTGGTTCCTCGATCCGGACGTCACCCGCTCGGCGTTGGATCCCCTTAACAAGATCATCGATGCGACTGCCGGACTGACTGCGATTGTGGGCACCGTCCGGCCCAACGATCAGACCACGGGCCGCAAGCTTTTCAATTCCGCGGCAGTGATTCGCGATAGAAAGTTGATAGGGTTTGCCGACAAAACTCTGCTCCCCGAGTACGATGTATTTGATGACCCGCGTTACTTTGAGCCGGCCCGCGAGCGGCGCTTGTTTCCTCTGGAAGAAGATACGAAGTTGGGCGTCGCCGTCTGTGAAGATTTCTGGAACGATAAGACTTTCTGGAAAGAACGCCTGTACGCTAACGACCCGGCGGAAGAGTTGATCCACATGGGCGCGAACCTGCTCGTCTCGATCAATGCATCCCCGTTCAATAAGGGCAAGATGCGCACGCGCTGCGCCATGGTTTCACATCGCGCCAAACTGGCGGGCCTGCCAATTGTGTTTGTAAATCTGGTGGGAGGAAACGACGGCATAATCTTTGACGGGGCCAGTATTGTCGCCGACTGTAAAGGCAAGATTATTCTCCAGGCGCCGCCGTTTGAAGAATTCTTTGGCACTGTCGATCTCGAGTGTGGGGTGGCGGATGAGCGTTGCCTACCCGGTGATGATATTGAGACTGTGCATCGAGCGCTGGTGCTTGGCATTCATGATTACGCGCGCAAGAATCGCTTTACCACCGCGGTGATAGGGTTGTCCGGGGGCATTGACTCCGCCGTGGTTGCGGCGCTTGCCTGCGAAGCTCTGGGCGCGCAGAACGTTCTGGCCGTCATGATGCCGTCGCCTTATTCGTCGTGCCACAGCATTGAAGACTCGCTCGAGCTTGGCCGGCGGCTCGGGATGAAGGTCATCGAGCGTCCCATTTCGGCGGCGTTCGAACTTCTGCGCCAGGAACTGGAGTTGCCGTCACCGACCCGCGAAGCCAGCTCGCACGCAGTTGAGAATCTGCAGTCGCGTCTGCGCGGCAACATACTGATGACAATCTCAAATGCCGAAGGCCGGTTGTTGCTTTCAACCGGAAACAAGTCGGAGCTTGCGTTGGGGTATTGCACCCTTTACGGCGATACCAACGGCGGTCTGGCGGTAATCGGTGACGTTTTGAAAACAGAGGTTTACCAACTCGCTCGTCACTACAATCTCACCGGCGAAATCATTCCGAGATCAATCATCGAGAAACGCCCTTCGGCGGAACTTGCGCCAGGCCAGTTTGACGATCAGACTTTACCGCCTTATGACCAACTCGATCCGATCCTCAAACTTTACTTCGAACAAAAAGAAACGCCTGAAGAGATCATTTCCGCCGGGCACGATCCCGAGCTGGTTTACGATCTGCTGAATCGAGTGGAATCGCCTGCCAACGAATTCAAGCGACGGCAGCTCCCGCCCACCCTGATCATCTCGCGGAACGCAATCGGCATCGGCCGCCGGCGGCCCATCACCCATCACTACCGGCGCCATTCGCCGACGCGGAAGCTAGCCGGCTCTCCGGCGTCCTAGAAGATGCGGGACTTTAGAGCCTTCCCAGAAGAGCGTTTACTTCATTTTCCATTTGTCATTTGTCAGTTCTCATTCGCGGATTCAATTGACTGATTGACTTTAATAGATGCGGTCCCATCGCAGACACTCATGCTGCCGGCCCATGAGGTCAGTACCACCATGCGGTAGCAGGTGGGTTCCGAAAGCGAATGTACCAGGCAGAAACCAGCGAAGTCTGTGGTTAAATACCGCAGGTCTGAATTCAACGCCGACCCACCTGCTACCGCATGGTGGTACTGACCTCATGGGCCCGCAGCATGAGTGTGCATCATTCGGAAATGAGAAATGAGAAATTATGAGAAATGACAAATCGACCGCCTTCCGATTTGTAGTACGATGGGCGCCATGAGCGTCGAGCTAGCAGATGGCGAAATAATAGTAAGGCCCTACCGTCCTGAAGACATTCCGGCCCTCTTTGAAGCGGCCCGAGCGTCTATTCCAGAACTGTCGGTATGGATGCCATGGTGCCATCCCAACTACTCGATCGAAGAAACGAAGAGTTTCATTCTTTCCCGCCCCGAGCAATGGGCCAAAGATGCAGAATACGGCTTTGGAGTATTCAGTCGCGAAGATGGTCGCTTTCTGGGGGGCGTGGGAGTGAATTTCATCAACCGCGTGCACGACATGGCCAATCTGGGTTACTGGGTCAGAAGCAGCGAGACAGGTCGCGGTATCGCTTCGAAGGCTGCACGCCTGGTGGCGCAGTTTGGATTAGGGCAGCTTGGTTTTCAACGCATTGAAATCCTGGCCGCCACCGCGAATATAGCCAGTCAGCGCGTCGCGGAAAAGGCCGGGGCGCTCAAGGAAGGGGTACTGCGAAATCGGCTCCGGCTTCACGGACAGCCCGTAGATGCAGTTCTCTATTCGCTGATCGCCGAGGACCTGTCGCAGTAACGTGAGCCGTAGGCGGGGAACGTTGGCACCGGAGAAGAACAAGGAGGGCCAGCATGGCGAAACTTAAAGACAAGGTTAAGACTGCCCTCGATGAAACCCGCATGCTGATGCTTGGCTCGCAAATCCTGATCGGCCTGGAATATCGCAGCGCGCTTGAGCCGGGTTTTGAGAAACTTCCGGCCGCCTCGCAATGCCTGAAGATGGCCGCGCTCGTATTGATGCTTCTGGTAACTGGTCTTCTGATTTCAGCAGGTTCGTATCACCGCATCGTCGAAAAAGGCGAAGATAGTAACGAGCTTCATGATTTTGTGACGCGGGTGATGGATGTGACGCTGCTGCCATTTTCAATTGCCCTCGGAATTGAGTTTTATGTGGCCACAGGGAAACTGACAGGCAGCACAGTAGGGGCGCTCGCCGGAATTAGCTTCGCATTACTGGCATTGTTTTTCTGGTACGGCCTGGAAATAATTTGTAAGCCTGCACGGGCAGCGGCAATCAGAAAGGAGCAAAACATGGAAAGAAAGGAGGCGTTGCAAGCGAAGAGTGAAACGGAGTTGAGAGACAAAATCGATCAGGTACTCACCGAGGCGCGAGTGGTGCTCCCTGGCGCGCAGGCTTTGTTGGGGTTCCAGTTCGCCACGATGTTGATGGACGGGTTTGATAAGCTGCCACTTTCCTCCAAACAGGCCCACGTAATAAGCCTCGCTTTAATGGCGCTAAGCGTTATTCTCTTGATGGCGCCGGCGGCATATCATCGGATCGTTGAGCAGGGAGAAGAGACAGAACATTTCCATCGCGTTGCCAGTTATTTTCTGCTGGCCGCGATGGTGCCCCTGCCAATCGGCATCGCCGGCGACTTCTTTGTGGTGTTGCGCAAAGTCAGTGAATCAACACCGCTGGCTGCGGCGTCGGCAGTGCTGATGCTTCTGTTCTTCTACGGACTGTGGTTCGGTTATACGATCTATCGCCGGAGCCGGAATCCGCGCGCTGCTCAAGTTTCATAAACGATGTCAGAACGATCACCAGAACGAGATCTAGTTAAGGAGTTTCTCGGCTATATCCAGGTCGAGAAAGGTCTGTCGCCAAACACAGTGGCCAGTTATCGCCGGGACCTGGCGAGGCTGGAGAGCTGGGCCCGGCAACGCAACCGCCGTCTCCCGGAGCTAGCGCGCAAAGACTTACGAGAATGGATCGCACGACTGTCACGCGATGGTCTGGCGCCGTCATCTATTTCGCGCGCTGTTAGTGCCGCGCGCGGCTTCTTTCGCTTCCTCATGCTCGATGGGCACATCAAGCAGCACCCAGCGGAAGATCTCGACACCCCGCAGCGCTTCGCTTACTTGCCGCGTTTCCTGAGCGAACAGGAGATGGAGCTGCTATTGGCCGCTCCGGACGTTTCCACGGATATCGGCGTACGGGATCGGGCGATGCTGGAGCTGATGTATGCGACCGGGCTGCGCGTTTCTGAGCTGGTCCTATTGAAGCTTGCGGATGTGGACGTGCACGGCGGTCTGATCGTCTGTCAGGGCAAAGGCAGCAAGCAACGGCGCGTGCCTGTCGGCAAGAGTGCAGTTCATTGGTTGCAGCGGTACATGGGCCTGCGCGCAAGTTTTGGCAATCAG
>DASXRU010000114.1:0-5958 GCA_036506395.1 Pyrinomonadaceae bacterium
CCGCAGATTTACGCGGATGAACACGGATCAGATAGAGCACAATGATATGGCCGGGAAGGAATCGGCGGAGGAATCCGGAGAGTAAAGCTGAGAAAGCTGTTTCTGCCTTCTGGTCCTTATCCGTGTTCATCCGCGTAAATCTGTGGCTGATTCAAACTTTTACGGCACCCTCCCGATTACGTTTTGGATGCCGCGATCGCGGAGTTGCTTGTTGAAGGCGTCGAGGTCTTTGCTCAAGATCTCGTCGAGGCGACGGCGATGATTGGCGAGTTGCTCTTCAAACATCGTCTTTACTTCGCGATGCTGGTTTGTTGGGGGAAAGTCCGCGCCGCCGATGCCGCCGGCAAGGTAATTGATCTTGCTTAGCAACTTTGGAGGCCAGCGGACGGTGTCCTGGCCCTGGCCGGTTAGGCGCCGCTGGATCAGGTTGTCTTCTACGTCGATTAGCTTTTTGTCGAGGGCGTCGGCGGCTTGCTTGACGGCGGCGGAGTCGGGTGACCCAACTGGGGGCCCGCCCGCTACCGCAGGCGGTTCTGACACGCCGCTCAGGAGCGAGGTGATGCCGGCGAGTTGGCTGCGGATGGCTTCGATCTGGTTGACCATGTCGGCGGCGCTTTCCAGATCCTTTCTCAGTTCAAACAGCATCGCTACCTGCGTATTGACGTCGGCTTCGGTGCCTTCGGAGTTTGGATCCTTCTTTACGATCAACTGTTGGCTCAGCTCGGGGCCGGCGCCGGAAAGTTTCACCGTATAAGTCCCTGGCGGCATCAGCACAGACATGCGGGCGCCGTCAGGAGCAAGACGCCAACCTTCAGGACCGTTGCGAATCTCGGCCGCATAGGCGGGACTCGTTCTGAGGCGCACCTCTTTTGTTTGCTCGCCGCGCAGGTCCCACGTGACGCGATTTATGCCGACGGTCTTCGTGCCTGTCAGGGTGCGCACAGTCTGGCCTTTCGCATCTTCAATGCGAATCTTCACATCACCGGTGGGCGCCGACTTCAAGTAGTAATTGATTGCCGCACCGTAGGGCGGGTTTTGTCCGGCAGTGGGGTCGTCACTCATCGTCACAGGCACGACCGAACTGCGGAATCGATATGCGGGCCTTGGCGTGAACAAGTGTGCAGCGGACTCGCGCACCGTTGCGTTCAACTGCTGCAGCGGCCCGAGGTCGTCGAGTATCCAGAAGCCGCGACCATACGTTGCTATCACCAGGTCGTTGAAGTGTTCCTGCACGACCATCCAGTAAACCGGCGCATGCGGCAGATTCGACTGCAACGGCTCCCAATTTCCGCCATCATCAAACGAGACATACAGCCCACCTTCTGTGCCGAGATAAAGCAAACCCTGGCGCACTGGATCTTCGCGAACACAATGCGCGTAGCTCAGCATCGTGTGGGGAATGCCGTTGGTGATAGCTCGCCATGTGGCGCCGTAGTCGGAGGACTTATAAACAAACGGATCGCGATTGTTTACCTGATGGAAATCGACAGTAATGTAGGCCGCGCCCGCGTCGTAACGTGAAGGCTCGATATTGCTGACCGTGCCCCACGGCGGCAGGTTCGGTATGTTTCGGGTAACGTTGCTCCAGCTCTTACCACCGTCGCGCGTTATCTGTACCTGGCCGTCATTTGTTCCGGCCCAGATCAACCCTTTCTCTTTCGGCGACTCTGCGATCGCAAAAACTACCGGCGCATACTCGACGCCGATGTTGTCGCCCGTCAGTCCGCCGGAGAAGCCCTGCTTGCTCTTGTCGTTGGTCGTCAGATCGGGACTGATGAGGTGCCAGCTCTGGCCCGCATCCGTAGTCTCATGCACATACTGGCTGCCGACATAGAGTTTGTTGTGATCGTGCGGCGAGATCGTCAACGGCATGGTCCAAACGAAGCGGTACTTCAACTCGCCCGCCGTCGAACCATTACTTTGATCCGGCCAGACTTCGACGTTGCGTCCCTGGCCGGTTGATAAGTTGAAGCGCTCGACAATACCGCCGACGCTGCCCGATCCGGACGCACTGGACCAGATGATGTTGTTATCGACAGGGTCAGGCGTGGCCCAACCACTCTCGCCGCCGCCAACTGATTGCCAGGCGCTGCGGGGAATGTTGTTGCCGCCGCCGCCACCGCCGCCACCTCCGCCCGAGCGACTATTGCTTGGCCCACGATAACTGGGATCGTCCTGCTCGTTGCCATAAACGTAATACGGAATCCGATTGTCCACGGTGACGTGATACATCTGAGCGATCGGTAATTGAATGCGATTCCAGGTGCGGCCACGAGTTACCGAGATTGATACTCCGCCATCATTAGCAACGGCCATGCGGTTGGCGTTAGTGGGATCAATCCACATGTCGTGGTTGTCGCCGCCGGGACTGCTGCCGAATCCGGCGCCCGTTCTTAAGGTCTCACCGCCGTCGAAAGAGACACCGTATCCCGCAGTCATATAATAGGTTTCGTTTTCATTGTCGGGCGCGACGGCCATGCGGAAATAGTAATGCGTGCGCCCGCCGAGACTGCGGTCGTAACTAACCAGGCGCCAGTTGTCCCCACCGTCGTCGGACCGCCAGAGTTTGCCGCGATCGGTTTCCTTGCCGTTGACCGGAACGCCGTCGCCGGTTTCGATCAAGGCGTAAATGCGATTGGAGTTTGAGCGCGCAATTGCGAGGGCGACTTTTCCCGTGGTGCGCCCCGGCAATCCATGGCCGGTAAGTTTTTTCCAGGTGATGCCGCCATCAGTTGATTTGAAAATCCCGCTGCCTGGTCCACCGCTTTCCCTGCCCCAGGTGTGAATCTCCAGCGGCCACATGCCCGCAAATAGGATGCGGGGATTGTTCGGATCCATCGCCAGGTCTGAAGCGCCGGTGTTCTCGTCGGTGAACAGAACGCGCTCCCAGTGGAGGCCGCCGTCGGTAGTGCGAAAGACACCACGCTCCGGTTGCGGGCCGTAACTGTGTCCCATCGCGGCGGCTAGTACGATGTCCGGGTTCTTCGGATCGATCACGATGCGCGCAATGCGGCCGGTCTTTTCCAGGCCCATCAATGTCCACGATTTGCCGGCGTCGGTTGATTTGTAGATGCCTTGTCCGACTGAGATATGACTACGGATGAATGGTTCACCGGTGCCGGCCCAAACCACATTCGGATCGGACGGCGCGATGGCCAGCGAGCCAATGGAAGAAACCGGCTGGTCGTCGAAGACTGACTCCCAATGGATGCCGCCATCGATTGTCTTGAAGAGGCCTCCGGAAGCGGCGCCGGCGTAATAGATGTTCGGCTGACCCGGCACGCTGACGACTGAGGTCACGCGATTGCCCACCGGGCCGATGTAGCGATAGCGCATCGAACCGAGAACGTCTTTGTTGGGCTGCTGGGCCTGGACAACGCAGGCCGAAAGCGAAAAGAAACCAATCAGTAAGCCCATGGTTAGTAACGCAGGTTTCAAACTACTCTTTCTCAACATGATGGTTCTCCTCTGGAGTGTCAGACCTATCGAACCGCTATCGAGTAGGCATTATTCGTTTGTGATTGTGTGAAACGAAAGACTTATTGCCGGCTTGTTCCCTGGAGCGAGCGGATTATTGCATAAGAGTCGGAAACTGACTAGAGTCTGGTCAGTTTAGGTCAGGATAAATATGAAGAGCGGGGGCAGGCCCCCTTCCTGACTGCAAGTTTCCTTACTTGAGCCATCTCCTGAGCAGGATCACTTGTCAGCCTTTTGAATGCCTTGGAATAATTGCAGTCAGGAAGGGGGCCTGCCCCCGCTCTTTCAAGATCGTAAACTAACAGTTTGCGCTACAACAGGAAGCCTATGAACAAGATCAACCTGGAACAAAAGTTTTCGCTGATAAAAGATCATTGGCAGCCGCATATCGCCGGCGAGTTGAACGGCCAATACGTCAAACTCGTGAAGTTCGAAGGGCCTTTCACCTGGCATCATCATGAGAACGAAGACGAGCTGTTCCTGGTCGTGAAAGGAAGATTTCGAATGGAGTATCGCGAGGCAGCGGTTACCACTCACCAGGGAGCAGTTGAAGAAAGGTCAGTTTGGCTGGAAGAAGGGGAAATGATTATCGTGCCGCGCGGCCTTGAACACCGTCCGGTTGCCGACGAGGAAGCCCACGTTCTGCTTTTCGAACCGGTATCAACGCTAAACACCGGAAACATTGAAGACGAATTTACCGTAAGGAACTTGCAGAAGGTCTAGCCTTGGATAAACATAAATTGAAACGGAGGCTTGCATCATGAACAAAAGAGTCCACCAGTTCCTCGCATTCATCGCACTGGTTCTGCTTACGGCGGTGACCGCGGCCAGTCAAACTGTGCCCAGTTCGCTTTCGAGTCTTCCGGAAGCAGATACGCTCGTTTACATCAACCCGCAGCGCATCCTCAATGACGCGTTGCCAAAGGTGCTGCCGGAAAAGCAGGTGGCGGACATGCGCGAGCACTTCATTCAAATGAAGCAGCAGGCCGGCATCGATCCCACAAAGATTGATTACGTCGTGATTGCCAGCCGCTTCAAGAAGCCTACCGCCGACCTCAACTTTCAGGCGGGAGAATTCATGATTGTGATTGGCGGAGATTTCAGTGCCGAGTCGCTGATCACGCTGGCCCGAATGGGCACGGGCGGAAAACTTCGTGATGAGGCATATGGCGGTAAGACGCTCAGCCTGATGACGATCGACGAAGTCGCGAAAATGGCGGAGCAGAACCCGCTGCTAAAGTCTTTTTCGCAAGTCGGCATCGTGGCCCTCAATGCCAACACCATTGCTGCGGGCAGTCCGGCCTACTTGCGATCAGCTGTTGATGCAGGTGCCGGCAACGGGCGCATCAGCTCCGATTCGTTGAATTCTCTGCTTCGCGATCCGAGCGCGCTGGCTAGCATAGCGGGCTCGCCCTGGAACGCGTTTGCCAAGAGCTTTGGCTTGCTGGGGACTGAGGCCAACCCGCGGGCCGCGCGTTGCGAGTCGAAGATGGGCGACTTTTACGCGGCGCTCACGATGGACGCCACTAACTTCAAACTCCGTGGGGCGATGAATGCGGACAATCCTGACACGGCAAAGATAATCAACAACCTGATATCGGGCCTGGTGCGGCAGGCGATGGGCGCCATAAAGGACCCATCAGCCCAGGCTTTGCTGAAGGGTTTTTCGATCATGCCGCAAGACGATGAGATTGTGGCGCAGGCCGACTTCCCGCAGCAGATGGTCGCCGAGTTAATTCGCCAGCACATGATGCCTCAGAAGCAGGTCACAACAGCGACAGGGCCGCCTCCTCCAGCAAAGCGTCCGGTAAGGAGACGCGGTCGACGGAAGCCCTGAAGCATGGAAGAAGGGCCTGGCGCCGCCCATGAGCTAGAAAACAGATTTTCCATATATCATTTTTCATTTCTCATTTGTCATTGAAAACTGATCATGCAAGCGACAACGAGTCATGTATGATTAGTAAAAAAATAAATGGGAAATGAGAATTGGGAAATGTCATATGGAAAATCTGTTGACTTCTCATTCACCCCAACTCTCAACCAAGCCACCTAACAGGCATCACCGAGCCCCGAATAAACCAGGCGCCAGCGGCCCTTAACTTTCTTGAAGATGGAATAGCCGTAGGCATCGAAGCCTCCCTGCGTGGCAAACACTTCACCGACTCCGTCGCTATCCAGATCGAGTTGATCGACGAAATCGATGCTGGAAAGAAAGCTTTCCGGCGGAGGCTGATAGGCCTGGAATTTCACGAAGTCGGCGCGCATCCCGCCGTCTTGTGGCCTGGCGATCAGGAATAGATCGCGCTCGAATTTGTTTTTCGCTGCCAGCGTGAAGCTGCCGATTATCTCGTACTTTCCATCACCGTCCAGATCGGTTGCAGTCAAGTTCGTTACTTTCATCGAACGATAAAGTGACGCCGTCGTACCGTGCTGCGTATAGATTCTTTTCACGAGATCCAGGGTGGCGGCGCGTTCGCTGTC
>DASXRU010000115.1:0-6938 GCA_036506395.1 Pyrinomonadaceae bacterium
CAGATGAGGATGGCGTCATCAGCACCCGCAGGGGCAATGTTAGCGGGTGGATCAATTCATTCTTAGGCGGCTCCTCTCCCGTTGGGAAGTGGACATTATCGCTGAAGTATACCGATCCGAATGACGACACGGAAATCCGAAATCGATTCAAAACCGGAGAGATCGAGGACATTCTGTTCGTTATCACGTACTCAGGCCGCACGCCGGAATGGCCGAGCTAACTTGGTATTTACCATTATCGAAGGTGTATCGACATTTCGTTTTCGGCTACGACATCCAGGCACTAGACGCCTTCGGTCCATCGAGTCGAGCTGGCGGCTTTATCTTCTCTCCGAGAAAATTCTTCTCTCAGAGAAAATGTGAAAAGTGCTGCGGAATTTGTGAATGAGGGATTCGAGAATGAGCTTTTAACCGAAAGGGGACACATCATCAGCGCCACACGAATACCAAGGTGCTTCTTTTCTTCACCATGTTGGTCACCTGCCTGGTCTGGGTTGAAGGCTGTGCCGCTCCCACTCTGCTCAAGGAGTTCATAAGCTCTTCGCATAAGACCGTGATTCAGTACTACCCCTACGATGCTGGTCCATGCGGAGCGGGTGAACCTGCTTACTGCGAATGAGTACGCTGATACTGCTCGACAGGATCCACCGGGATAGTGTCCTTTTTGCGCCCGAATGATTTACTGGAATTTTGCCGGAATACGCCTGCGATTTATACATCTTTAGCAGCGTGTGCGTGACTTCTCTAGCCGCTGAAATTCGATTTGCGCGACGTGTTGGATTTGCAAAGTGAAGTCGCTCGGGCCATCGCTGGGGAAGTACGCATCAAAATCACGCCGGCTGAGCAAAGACTATTGGTGCCAAAGAGAATCATTGCGCGCGAGGCTGTCGACAATTACCTACAAGGCCGTTACTTCTTAAACACGCACACAGAACAAGATCTACGTAAGGCCATCGGCTATTTCGAAAGTGCGATCAACGCGGACCATAACTACGCCCAGGCCTATGCAGGGTTGGCTGATTGTTACAACCAGCTCGGTACCGTAGTGATTGGTGTATTGCCGCCTTTAGAGGCCAGGCGAACTGCAGAGACCGCAGCGAGGAAAGCTCTCGAGATTGATGACGAGGTAGCTGAAGCACATGCTGCGCTAGGTTATGTGAATTATTTCAATTGGAATTGGGCCACAGCCGAGGAAGAGTTCAAACGATCCATCGAACTCAACCCTAACTACGCCAGCGCTCACAACCAATATGCTTCCTATCTCGTGGCTCGCGGGCGCATCGATGAAGCTCTCGCAGAAACCAATCGCGCGCAAGAGTTAGACCCCCTGTCACTTTCTATTAGCTCGAACCGAGGATTCATCCTCAAGGACGCACGTCGCTACGGAGAGGCCATAGAACAACTCCGCCGCGTCATTGCAATAGATCCGAACCACTATCAGGCACTTTGGCTTCTAGGACTTACTTATCTCGCTAACAAGCAGGTTGATGAAGCCATCAATGCGGCTGAAAAGGCAGTGGCTGTATCTGGTCGTGCGCCTGCTGCGCTCGGAGTGCTCGGGTTGGCCTATGGTGTTGCCGGGCGGAAACGCGAAGCTAATCAAATCTTGAATGAGTTATTGCAGCTTCCGAAGCAGCGGTATGTCACACCGATGGCACCGGCTTATATCTACATTGGACTCGGAAATAAGGACCAGGCGTTCGCGTGGCTTGAGAAAGGGTATCAGGAGCGTTCCAACCACATCGCTTTTTTCAAGGTGAATCCAAACTTAGATTCACTTCGATCCGACCCTCGCTTTGTTGACCTCTTACGGCGAACCGGGCTGTATTGAGAGTTACGATAACACTGGAAGCAGTTGGTGCCGAAGGTTGATCTTGACACCCAGGCCCTTCAAAGAGACGCCCACCGTTCGTGTTCCGGACCGAGAGCGCATCCTTACAAACTTATTCTGGATAGACTGATCGATGTGCTCAGATAGGCGCCCCTTCCAGGCGGTGTTTAGTATTTTTGCACGTGCTTCAGGTTCATCGGGTCGACGCCGAGGTACTCAATCTCGAGTTTGCCCTTTTTATTAATCTTGACCTTCGCTGCATAGATCAGCAGGCCTTGGCCCACTTCCTTTCCTTTGGCGTTCATCTTCAGATCCATTACGACGATTCCCAGTTCATAATCCATGGACCGGCCCGAATTGTAAGCTTCCAAAAAGTTAATAGGACGATCCGATACCGCAATGATGCGCCGCCCTGTCGGGGTCTTTCGGGAGCGGATCAGTTTCAAGTCAAAAAAGCCAACCCTCTGGCTCAGCGAGGCTTTGCCAATTGGCTTCAATTTTTCGAGCTCCTTGACCAGCATGTTCTGGCCGCCCTCGACGAGCAGGGCCGCCAATCGTTTCGTGGTGGCATCGCTCGAATAGCGGGTAATCCGTATGTCCGCCCAGGCAGTGTTAGTTGCGGTGCGCGGAAACGAGGCTACCGCTCTAAAGTGCTCGGGCTTAGGTTTGGGTAAAGGCGCGGGCGTGGGCGGCGCGGCCGTCTGAGAGAGTGCCCTAACGCTCAGGCAGCAAATTGCGAATGCTAAGACGAGTGCTCTCTTGCTCATGTAATCTCCTTCATAGATGGGGCGTTAGTGCGCGGTGGCTTCTCGAAAAGAATCAATTCTAGTGTAGAAAAATGGGCCAGGCGTGGTAACTGTCACTTCTTACAGGCCCGAAAGCAACTTAATACCAAAAAGCGCAAAAATCGATTCAGAGTCTTTGTTTTCCTGGAGCCTTTCCCACCCAGAAGTTTCCTGTCTCTCATAACCTGCTATTTCTAACAGTTCCAATTCATTCTAACGAGTTGAGAATACTCAACAAGAGGTTGAGGACTCATCATCGTCCTAGGTGGGCGCAACGGATGAGCCGGAGAGAATTATCTGTGCGCGGTCTTAGGCAGTTTTCAAGCTAGACGCTCCGCGATAGACAACGATGGTTCCGCTGCCGGAGGGAGAAGAGATGAGCTCGCAACCTGCGGTAGCGCTGCTTTCCAACGGCTCATACAGCGTGATGATCACGAGCGCCTGCGCAGGCTACAGCACTGGGGCGACCTAGATGTAACTCG
Organism: Pyrinomonadaceae bacterium; assembly: GCA_036506395.1. Classification (GTDB taxonomy): domain Bacteria; phylum Acidobacteriota; class Blastocatellia; order Pyrinomonadales; family Pyrinomonadaceae; genus DASXRU01. The sequence goes on from DASXRU010000115.1 coordinate 3,099, forward strand.
CTCGCGCGACGATGTCTCGCGCGACTGTTGGGGCCAGTTCTACTGCGTCCGTGACTCAGCGACGACAGTCCGCTGCAACAGACCACCTTCAAGCGGCTTAACTCTTTCGTCAGTCTGGCTCCGACCATGCGACACTTGTTCATCTGCACGCTGCTCTGTACTTTGGCGATACCAGCACTCGCTCAAACCACGCGTTCACTCCCTCAGCCGCGCCAAGCTAAGCGTTCGGATCAAGCCGGGAACTCCGCCCAGGTGATTGACTGGGAAAATCGCGTGATGTCCAAAGACTCGAAGGTCCGTGCGATCGCCGAAGCCGCCCTGGTCCAAGGGGCGGGGCGTTCGCTGCCTTTGCTGAGACGATTCCTCAACCGTCGCAATGAAGACCTGCATCTACAGACCTTTGAAATCATCCGGCGGATCGGTCCGCCGGCCATTCCGCTGCTCGTTGAACTGCTTCGGGATGGTCGGGTCTCATTCCGACGCACCGCCGCTGATGCCTTCATTGACCTGGTGCCCGATACCGAACGGATTCAACCGGCGTTGAGACGGGCACTGAGAGACGAGGATTCAATGGTCGCGGGCGATGCCGCACGTGCCCTGGGGGCTTTGCGCCAGAGGGCCAGTCCTTCGCTACGCGCTCTAGTTAAGACTCTCTCGCACGAAGACCCGTACGTCCGCATTTACGCGGCGGAGGCGCTGGCGTCCATCGGTCCGAAGGCGAGCGCGGCGACCAGGGATCTCGCCAGAGCCTTGGGTGATCCGATTCCCGGTGTCCGATGGGCGGCGGCTGAGGCCCTCGGAAGCATCGGGCCGGCCGCGCAGTCCGCTGTGCCGCAGTTGATCGAAGCTCTGAACGATGAATTCCTCTATGTGCGCATCTGCGCGGCCGGGGCGCTGGGAAACCTCGGGCCGAAGGCACAGACGGCCCGGGAGGCGCTGAGAGCGGCCGCAAACGATCCCACGATGCGTTCCGAAGCTGAGTGGGCGATGAATCGAATCGCTGGCGTCGAGCTTGGAGAGTCGGTCGTCTCACCTCTTCGACCCGCGCTTTCCGTCGCGCCCGTCGAGCGCGTCGAGCCCGGGGCCCAGACGACGGTCGCTCAAACGGGCAATCCTCCGGTTGACTGGGATACGTCCACTGGGCGGAACATTGTCTGGAGCGTCGAATTGGGACAGGAGGCGTTTGGTCGTCCCGTGGTTGCCGGAGATGTGGTCTACGTGGGTACCGACAACGCCACACAAATGAATCCGGCCTATCAGGAAGAATGTGGCGTGCTCAAGGCCTTTCGAGTGACGGATGGCGCGTTCCTTTGGCAGGACGTGGCCCCGCGAGTGGAGCGCGGCCTGCGGGAGTTCCTGCTGCCTTCGACGACAAGTGCGCCGTATGTGGAAGGGAACCGGTTGTACTATGTCACCGCCGAGGGCCAACTCCGTTGCGTCGACACGCAAGGCTTCCGCGATGGCGAGAACAATGGTCCGTATCGGGAGGAGGTGTTTCAGGACAACGCTGCGGCCGACATCGTCTGGGAGTTGGACATGTGCGCCCGCCTGGGTGTCTTTCCGCATGAAGCCTCTAACAGCGAAGTGTTGCCGGTGGGTGATCTGCTGATGGTGTCTACCTCCAACGGCCAGAATGAAGGCCATACGAGCGTTCCATCGCCGCGCGCCCCAAGTCTGATCGCGGTGAACAAGCACTCGGGCGAAGTCGTCTGGCGCGCGATCGGCGCAGGCGATCAGGTGCTGCACGGCCAGTGGTCCAGCCCTGTGGCGGCCAACGTCAACGGGCGCATCCAGGTACTGTTCGGCGGAGGAGATGGCTGGCTGCGCGCCTACGACGCGGCTTCGGGTCACGAAGTCTGGCGATTTGACGGCAACCCGAAAGACGCGCGTTGGCTTCCGCGCCCCGGCGTCCTTTCGCGCAGTTTTATCATAGCTTCACCGGTCTTCGCCGACGGCCGGGTCTTCGTTGCGATGGGACAGAGTCCTGGGCACGGCAACGGACCTTCATTGATTCATGCGATCAGTCCCAACGGCCAGGGAGACGTCACCAAGAGCAGGCTCCTCTGGACTTCTCGCGAGGTCGGTCGCGTGGTGGCAACGCCCATTGAGAAGGACGGTCTGCTGTACGTTGGGGACGTGGGCGGAACGATTCATTGTCTAGACGCGGAAACCGGCATTCAACTCTGGAAGCACGAGACGAACGCGGCCATCTGGGGATGCCTCCTGCTTGCCGGTGACCGGCTTTACGTTGGGAACGAAGAAGGCAGCATGACCGTCCTTCGTGCCGGACGGCGAAGAGAATTGCTGGCGCAGATCGAGATGGATGCCCCGCTCTATTCGCGTCCGGCGCTTGTCGGCGATGCGCTTTATCTGGCCACCGCGCGCCGGTTGTACCTCATCGCGGCAAAGCCTTGATCCTAAAAACGGCAGGTGAAACAACGCGGCTGAGCTGTCGGCCAGCAGTCTGAAGAATCTTCATATCACTAGATTAGTCGCAGCATAAATGCTTCACGCGTTATACGCGGCGCCGTTTACGGCTCGAAGGCAGGGACTCGCCGGTCTGAGCCGCATAGCTGGCCTGGATTCAACTGTCAAGCACTTTGCCAAAATGGAATTTGGGGGCTACGGGAAAATATGGCTTCAAGCCATCGTTCAATCAGTCTTTTGCTGTGGTGACGAGGCCGACTGGTTGGTGGGGTGTGCGAGTCTTACCCAGAGAGACCAAGAGCACATAGAAGATGGAACCAGCGCGTCGTCGCTCGCGCCTTCCGTGTTTACGATTTGCGGAAACAGACACCCGGGGAGACCAGGTGTATCAACGCGCGTCAAGAAGGTCCCTTTACCGTTACCGAGTCATGTAATCGGACTTGGGTATTACTGGGCTGCCTTTAGCTCCTTCATGTGAGCAATCAAAGCCTTGGCCTGATCGCTCGACACACCTTTGGCGCCGTAGCCCGGCATGTGTGGGGGTTTGGCAGCCTTCTTGCCATTGAGGACTACGTCGACCAATTGCTCTTCCGGAAGACTCGGATCAAATTTCTTCTCCGCTTTCTTTCCGTGGCAAGCAACGCACTTTGCGGTGTAATACGCCGTCGTGTGAGAAGGTTGCACGTCAGAGTGCGCTCGAACAGTGATGAACAGAGCGGCAGCAAAGATGATCGTTGCTACTATGCCGCTTGTTAACTTCTTCAGGTTGCTCATGTTCCTCCTTACCTAATTAACAGTTTGGCATCCGAAGCTAGCGGCGCCAGGAATGAAAGATAACTGTCATTTTTGACAGGTCACTTCCGTTGGATCCCGAGATGCCCCGAGATGCTGCCTTGGGTGCCGCTTTAGTAGGGGTCGATCATGAGCGTCCACCGGTTGCCGCTGACGGTATCTTTCAGGTTTCCTGTCAAAAGTGACAGTACGATTCCTGGCCGAACACAATTAGGATTCCACAGTTCTCCCGAATCTTTCAGAAACGCACTTAGTTTGACGGGGGCAGCCGTCGAGGGGGTGCATATGTCTACAAACTACATTACTGTCGATGGCAACGAAGCCGCAGCTTCAGTTGCCTTTCGTCTCAGCGAAGCGATCGCGATTTTCCCGATCACTCCCAGTTCGGCGATGGCTGAATCCTGCGACGAGTGGGCCAGCCATGGAAGGACGAATCTCTGGGGTGTGGTACCCGAGATTGCAGAAATGCAGTCGGAGGGTGGGGCCGCGGGAGCAATCCATGGCGCCTTGCAAGCGGGAGCATTGTCGACGACGTTTACCGCGTCGCAAGGCCTCCTGCTGATGATCCCAAACATGTACAAGATCGCCGGGGAATTGTCGCCCTTCACAATGCACGTGACT
>DASXRU010000116.1:0-8035 GCA_036506395.1 Pyrinomonadaceae bacterium
CCCGGATCACTGCCGGGAATGTTGAAATTGATCGTGTCGAGCCCGGCCTGGGCATTGGCATTCAGAATCGCCTCTCGCAGAGAACCTGCACCGCTGTCGTTAGTGTTCGTCACCGTAAAGATGTTCGTCACAGGGCTGGCGGTGTTCACGCCGGTGGCCCTGTAGCTCGACCACCAGGAAACCAAACCGACAGAGGCGGGCGTGAAGGGGTGGGCCCCATTGGTCTGCTGATTCAGCAAGCCAAGCGCGATCATCGATAAGCAGGTGGCCACGGCGATTTGTTTCATCTTGTCGAACATTCCTAAACTCCTTATTCCATGTCATCGTTTTCGAGGTGCGGCGCGTCTTCTGTTTGCGGTTGTTCAGTCAGAATGGCGAGCGCCGTTTTGTCTTCCTGGGGTCGCACGGCCTCGTCGTCACTTTCCTGACTTGACTCAAGAGGCCGGCGAATAACCCAAACTTCGCGCTTCTCAGTCGTAATCACCGTCTTTTTTTTCATCATCTCTCCCTACGGGAAATTCGGTGGCGCAAAGTCCGCATTGCCTTGACCGGAGTGTCTGGCCTAGAATGAGCCTCGCCATTCGGTTCCAAGCCGATCTTCCCTGCGCCGGAGAGACTTACTCCGCTAATGCCCAGTAAGTCCTTAACGTCCAGCTAAATTCTTCTAAAGGAATTTCTAAAGACGGGTATGCGCAATTCAATCAGACATTTCTACGACTTCGGTCCGTTTTCGCTCGATGTTGAAAAGCTTCGCCTCAGGCGTGATGGCCAGCTCGTGTCTCTGCCTCCGAAAGCGATTGAGGCGTTGCTGGTGCTGGTGCGGAATCCCGGCAAGATGCTGGAACGCGAGGCGCTGATGCAGGCAGTGTGGGCTGATACGTTTGTCGAGGATGCAAACCTGACCGTAGCCATCTCACAACTGCGCAAGGCGCTGGGACAAAGTGGCGAGACGGCTGAGTACATCGAGACCATTCCGCGTGTTGGTTATCGCTTCGTGGCCGACGTGCGTGAGCGGCGGGAACAGCCGGCGCCGCTAATAATCGAGAAGCATACGCTGTCTCGCACCGTGATTGAGGAAGAAGAAACTCGCGACCAGGCGCTTGACGTCGTCCCTGTCGCCGCTCCCGTTGTCCGTACGGTTCCTCAGAGCAGGCTCGCTCCCTTTCCGCGCGGCAATTTGGCAAAGGGACTCGCCGGCGCGGCGTTGGCGGTAGCCGTGGTCACGGGTCTCGTTCTTGCATTGCGGGGAATGAACCGCGTGCGAACACCGTTGGCAGTCAAATCAATTGCCGTTTTGCCGTTCAGGGTCTTGAATACTGAAGCCGGCAACGAACATATGGGTTTGGGTATGGCTGATATTTTAATCACGCGGCTGAGCAACATCCGGGAAGTCAATGTCAGGCCAACCAGCGCAGTCATGGCCTTTGAAGAGCAAAACGTGGATTCGATCAGCGCGGGACGAAAGTTGAACGTCGATGCAATTCTGGAAGGAACGATCTATCGCGTGAATGACCGGGTTCGGATAACTGCGCGATTGGTGAAAGTGAGTGACCAATCACCAATCTGGGCCGGAGAGTTCGAAAAGCCTTTGCAGGACGAATTGAGAGTGCAGGACGAGATTGCGCTCCAGCTGGTTGATGCCCTGGCGTTAGACCTAAGCGGCGGCGAAAAGAGCGCTTTAACCAAACGTTACACGGAAAACTGGGACGCTTATCAGCTTTATCTGAAAGGAAGACACGAGTGGAACAAACGCAGTGAGAAGGGAATGGTTGAGGCGGAACGATTGTTTCGCAACGCAATTGAAAAAGACCCGAAGTTCGCCCTGGCTTATGTCGGCCTGGCCGACACCCTGGGAATGCAGGTGCCGGCACACGAGGCCATTAGCGCCGCATCTAAGGCCCTGGAACTTGACCCCAGTCTGGCTGAAGCGCATGCCACGCTCGGCTTTCTGAACATGTTTCACAATTGGGAATGGAACAAAGCCGAGGACTCTTTCAAAAAAGCGATTGAACTCAATCCTGGTTATGCGACGGCGCATCATTGGTACGCGACTCTTCTGGAGATAGAGGGACGAAACGATCAGGCCAAAGCGGAGATGAGGCGAGCGCTGGAAATCAATCCGTTGTCGTACAACTTTCTTGCCGACCTGGGTCAGACCTACTACTTCAATCATGAATACGATCAGGCGAAGCAGTATTGCCGGCAGGCGCTCGAGATTTATCCGGATTTCATTTTCGCGCATAAGTACCTATCCGACGTCTACCTTCAGACAGGTGAATACGATAGAGCCTTTGAGGAACACTTAGCCTGGCTGAAAACCGAAAGGGGTGTCGCTGACTATGCCGGCGAGATGAAAGAGAGTAATGAACGCTGGCTGACATTTCAAAGGGACTTGTACAAAAAACGCGGGATGGCTGGATATCTGGACATTCGTGCCGGTTGTATTACTCCGCAGGTCGCACCGGCGGATATGAATGCCAATACATTTTACGGCCGCGCGGGTATTTGTTCTTTCCTCGGTGAAAAGGAAAGAGCGCTTGATAGTTTGGAACAGGCATATCACAACAAAGCGTTTCTGTTGGTCTTCGTCAAGGCTGATCCCATCTTCGATAACTTGCGCGCCGAACCACGCTATCAGGCAATCCTCAAGAACATGGGACTCTGAGAACAGAACTGCGTTGTCCGCGATAGCGGGCACACCGGAAGGGGCCTGCCCCCGAGGCGGAGATTTTTCATTTCTCATTTGCCGTTGATCGCGCGGGATTGCCAATGCACTGAATCGGCTACCCTTGCCGTTCAGTGGGCGTTTAGAGTACCGACTTTAGTCGGGCTTTTTCTTAAGACGCGCCAGAAAAGACCCGACTAAAGTCGGTACTCTGAACACCCGCTCTTCGATAGACTCAAATGACAACTGAGCACTGTGACATGCAGGAATGCTGGCGCTACTTCATTTTATCGACGAGTTCACACCACAGGTGGCCGATGGTAATGTGGGCCTCCTGAACGCGCGAAGTTCGATCAGACGGAACGACGACAGCGGCATCGCAAATCGACGCCAGTTGTCCACCGCCGGCGCCGGTTAGTGCAATCGTTACGCAGGCAAGATCTTTTGCCTGCTTTACAGCCGCCAGAATATTCGGAGAGTTCCCGCTGGTGCTGATTGCAATTAAGACGTCGCCGCTGGAGGCCAGCGCCTGTACCTGCCGGGCAAAGACCTGTTCATAGCCATAATCGTTGGCGAGTGCTGTCAGCGCCGAAGTGTCTGTCGTCAGGGCAATCGCCGGCCAGCCACGCCGCTCCTCTTCGTAGCGGCCTACCAACTCGGCGGCGATGTGTTGCGCGTCGGCGGCGCTGCCTCCGTTACCACAGATCAGAATCTTGTTTCCGCTTTCCAGGGCGCGGCAGATCAGATCGCCAGCGCGCTGAATCGCTGGCAAGCCGTCGTGCATAACGTCGCCCATCACGCGCAGGTGCTCTGCAAATGTTTTTGCCGCTAAGGTGCTGGTCTCTAAATCAGTCATATCCGATTTTACGATGCCTATTTACTGGCGGTCATTCTACACCAGAAAACACTGGGCCTGCTTGCGCTGTTCTCTGGCGCGATGTAGGCTTTCGTCTCTTCAGAAATTGTCCCAAAGGACTTCGTGGAACACTTGCAGTTGGGAAGAGGGGCTTGCCCCCGCTCTTTCTTAAATCAGGGCACTTCAATGCGAGACTGCGGGAAGAGCGGGGGCAAGCCGCTCTTCCTGACTGCGCCAGGCCAGGTTGACTGACATTGTTTTGGATGATCGATGTCCACAGCTAATCCCACGCCGATGGTGAAACAGTACCGGGAGCTGAAGCAACAGCACCCCGGCACATTGCTGTTCTTTCGACTCGGGGATTTTTATGAGTTGTTCTTTGATGACGCGATCATTGGCGCGCGCGAATTGCAAATCACGTTGACGGCGCGACACAAGGAGAGCGGTGATCCAATTCCCATGTGCGGCGTGCCACACCACTCCGCCGCCAATTACATCGCCAAGCTGGTGCGCAAAGGTCACCGCGTGGCCATCTGCGAGCAGACCGAAGACGCATCAAAGACAAAGAAACTGGTGCGGCGGGAAGTAGTCCGCATTGTCACGCCGGGAACGCCCATCGATCCCCAACTGCTGGAGCCGCGCGAGTCCGCCTTTCTGGCCGCCGTTTGCGCCAGCGGAGAAAACATCGGCGTGGCGTTTCTGGATATTTCTACCGGAGAGTTTCGCGCAACTCAAGCCGGCGGCCGTGACGCGTGGGACAGAATCAGCGCCGACCTGGAATCTTATTCTCCGCGCGAGTTGCTCTTCCCTGCTTCGCTCGCGCCTCTGGTCAAGAACGGCTTCTCAAGTTTGGCGAAGACTTCTCCGCTGCCTTTACAGAATGCTACGGCGGAGGACGCTCCTGGCACGGCTGCTGAAATGACCACAGCTGATCCCGCGCGTAGTTCCGGCGGGGGCGTTGACGTGATTGATGGCATGACGCTGACGCCGTTGGACGATTGGCTATGGCAAACAGAAGATTGCGCCGCGCTTTTAATTAAGCAGTTTGGCGCACGTTCGCTCGACGGTTACGGCCTCAAGGGAAAAGCCGAAGCAATACGCGCTGCCGGATCAGCCCTGCGCTACGCGCAGGAAACACAACGCGCCGCGGCGGCCCACGTCACCGACATCGTCTATTTCGAGCCACAGGACCATCTGGTGCTCGACAAGGTCACTGCGCGCAACCTGGAGTTGACTGAAGCGCTTGGCGGCGGCGGCGTTTCTCGTTCGCTGCTGGACGTGATCGACGAAACCGTTACCGGCATGGGCGCGCGCTTGTTGCGCTCGTGGCTGGTGCGGCCTTCGGTGCGCCGCGGCGAAGTCGAAGCGCGGCATGCGGCCATCGGAGAACTTCATGCGTCGCAGATCAAGCGCGACCGCCTGCGATCGCTGCTGAAGGAAGTCGCCGACGTCGAACGTCTGGCGGGCCGGCTAAATCTTGGTTCCGCCACGCCCCGAGATCTCAATGCGTTAATGCGATCGCTCGACCAGGTTCCACTGGTTCGACAGACGCTCGCCGAAGCGCAGTCATCACTCTTGCAAATTCTTACCGAGAGCTCGGACGAGCTCGCGGACGTGCGCAGTCTGGTGGCGGCATCGATCAACGACGACCCACCGCCGCGTTTGACGGACGGTGGCGTGATTCGTGAAGGGTACTCAACAGAGTTAGACGATCTGCGCGGTGTCAGCAGTAATGCGAAGCAAACGATTGCCACGCTCGAAGCGAATGAGCGCACGCGCTCCGGCATCGGTTCGTTGCGCATACGCTACAACGGAGTATTCGGCTACTTCATCGAGGTTTCAAAAGCGAATGCCGGTCGCGTTCCGGCCGATTATGAACGGCGGCAGACGCTGGCTAATTCGGAGCGATACACCACCCCCGAGCTAAAAGCCTGGGAAACGAAAGTTCTGGGCGCAGAGGAGCGCATTGGGCAGTTGGAAACGGAGTTGTTCACGGCGGTCTGCCGGCAGATCGGCGCCGAAACCGGGCGCATTCAGGGCACGGCTCGCGCCCTGGCGTCGATGGATGCCCTGGCCTCTTTGGCTGAGACCGCGGCCCGCCGGCGTTATGTTCGTCCCAAAATGCATGATGGTGACGAGATTGAGATTGTGCAGGGCCGGCATCCCGTCATTGAAGTATTTAATGACGAGCCCTTCGTACCGAATAATCTTTACCTCAACAACTCGACCGATCGTCTGCTGATCATCACCGGACCAAACATGGGGGGCAAGAGCACCGTGCTGCGCCAGGCCGCGATCATTTGCATCCTGGCGCAGATGGGCTCCTTTGTGCCGGCGCAGAAAGCCAGTCTGCCGCTGCTTGATCGAGTGTGGACCCGCGTGGGCGCATCGGATGATCTCGCGCGCGGGCGTAGCACGTTCATGGTCGAGATGGTGGAGACAGCGGCGATTCTGCATGGAGCCACGGCGCGCTCGCTGGTGCTTTTGGATGAGATTGGGCGCGGCACGGCCACGTTCGATGGACTCTCCATTGCCTGGGCCGTCGCCGAGTATCTACATGATTCTCCCGAGCACGGCGCGAAGACGCTCTTCGCAACGCACTATCACGAACTGACGGAGCTGGCGGAAAGACTGCCCGGCGGGCAGAACTATCAAATCACTGCGACGGAACGCGAAGGCGAGGTGGTTTTTCTTCATCAACTGGAAAGAGGCCGCGCCTCCAAATCTTATGGCATCGAGGTGGCGCGTTTGGCTGGTATGCCGCCGCCGGCGTTGGCCAGGGCGCGCGACGTTTTGCAGAGACTGGAGCGATACGAGCTCGACGTCTTTGCTGAAGAAGGCGAAGCTCTGGTTGCGTCGGCCGCCGGAGCGGCCGCGACGGGCAGCGAAGCCGCGACCTCGACGAATGATGCATTAGATAAAGCTGTAACGCGTGCCGGTCGCAGGCGCGTGGCGGCGCAAAGCTCGCTGTTCGATCTTGCCAATCAGGCTCTGCTCGAAGAGATTCGCGTGGCCGAACTGGAAAAGATGTCGCCCGAGGAAGCTAAGGCGCTGCTGTTGGAATTGCGGAAGCGGCTGGTTTGAAACATCTCAACTTTTTGGAGTGCGGTGGCAAGCGAAGCGCGACACCGCTTTGGATAGTTAGCAAGATCTATGGGGCCCTCACCGCCAGGCAAAATTGCATGGCCGCATGCACCGTTGCACGAACTTTCCGCGCGCGGCACTTACTTTCTAACTGCCGGTACCTATCTCAAAGAACATCACTTCAGAGGATCCGCACGCTTGAAGGTCCTGCACCGTGGATTGCTCCAGGTGGCTCGCGATTTCGATTGGCAGCTGGAGGCTTGGGCCGTCTTTTCAAATCACTATCACTTCGTAGCCCACTCGCCGCGTGAGGACAATGGGGCGGAAAGCCTCTCGCAAATGCTTGGTTTGCTTCATGAGAAAACTGCTAAATGGATCAACCGTCTGGACAGCACACCAGGGCGTCAGGTCTGGCATAACTTCTGGGAAACGCGACTGACCTACCGGGAATCGTATCTTGCCCGCTTAAAGTATGTGCATCACAACGCCGTAAAGCACGGTTTGGTATGCGTGGCGAATCAGTATCCCTGGTGCTCGGCAGCTTGGTTTGAGCGCACTGCGCGGCCGGCACAGGTGAAGACGATTTACGGTTTCAAAACGGATAGACTGAAGATATTCGATGAGTATGATGTCGAATGGTAACCCAGCAATCCAAAGCGCCGTCGCCGCTTCGCTCTGCCGGCGCACTCCAAAAAGTTGGCGCAGCTACCGCACTTTGAAGAAAACTACCTGCGCAATGTGCACGAGCATTAGCGCGATCATCAGAGCGGTGGAAATAACGTGCGGCGGAATCCAGACTTTCAGCGTGCGATGAAGAGTAATCAGGGCCTCCACCCGGCTAAGTGTTGCCGCCGTCTCAACCGCATCCATTAACAGACTGCGACGCTCCCTTTCTGGTACCTGAGCAGCCTGATCATTGATTTGTTCTCTGGCTTCGGCTAACAACGCCTTCAGATCCTTCCGGTAAAAGAATTGCCGCAGCAGATAAAGTCTCGAATGAAAGCGGCGCATTACCTTCGATTCGATACTGCCTCGAAGCGCTTCATCCGATTTCTCGATAGTACCTTTCAATGATTCGCGCAGCTCATCGCGCCGGGCTATCAAGTCCTCAATCAATAGTGGATTGCCTTCGATGCTGGTCAGGATACGAGGCGCGATGATGTAACTGCCAATCCCGAACACGCCGGATACAATCACCGCAATGAACGACACGTACAATGCGGTCGTCAGCAGCCCACCGGGGTGCCGGCCGCTGTGCATTAACAAAAGAATCGCCGCGATGACCCCGGCATATACGTGGGCCAGCATCCAGTAGACAGCGCTCCCGCACGCCGGCGGTAAATTTGTTTGCGCAACGGATACGTCATCACTGCGGCCACGCACACAAACCCGAGGATGCCTGAGAGCCAGCGAAAACTCAGCCAGGTCCC
>DASXRU010000117.1:0-6744 GCA_036506395.1 Pyrinomonadaceae bacterium
GGCTGTTAGTAATAGACAAAACCCCGACTAAAGTCGGTACTCTAAACACCGCTAGCGTGTGCGCTCTAGCTCATGTTCAAGGCCTTGCCAACTGACGGATCGCGGCGCACGCGCCAGATCTTCGAGTCGAGATAGTAATGGATCAACGCATAGCCCCAGAGGAACGAGATGGCGAGCTGTGTTGCGAACGATTGCTCAGTAACTAAGCCACTGCCGCTCTTCAAACTGAGGTAGCCGAGAAATTGCCTGGGACCCTGGTAGAGCAGGCCGAAGAAAATTCCGAACGCGATGTAGTACAGGAGCCGGCGGCTGATAAGCGCGGCAGGACCATACTTCTCTCGCGGAGCTGATCGGTCGTCACTGGGCTGCATGCCGAAGGTAGTTGAGACGCCCTCCCTCACGATCGGGCTACTGCCCCGCTCGCGAACGCTCGACGGTTTGTTCGCATACTTCTTGTTATGAAACCAGATCAGCCGGTGATATTGAAAGTTGTGATAGATGGTCAGGATGGCAACTATGGCAATCGGCTTATGCGGCATTGGCGTCAACAGGACGATCCAATGCATGGGAAGCGCCGCCGCTAACAACAGGTACTTTGGCACGTTCAAAGGCAGGCCCAACACCGCACGTTGAATCTGCCGTGCCGCCCAGGCAACTCCCAGGACAATCGTTCCCGCCAGCAGTAACGTGGCCAGAACGCTGAGGCCGCGGTGCAGGGCGGCAGGCACGCGGGCCGTTGCTTCGGCATCCTTCACAATGAAGGCCACGAAAGGATAGTTGAAGGCAAACATCAGCAACAGGCGATCCAGCGCATTGTCCAACGGCGCCAGATCGTCGTTCTTCTTTTTGTAAAGCACCATGAAGCCGTAGTGCTGCTTGACGAGATGGTAATAGGCCCACAACGCAGCGATGAAAAAGAAGACCAGGCCAAGCCCGGAGATCACGGCGATGGGTCCAATAACGAAAAAGAGGAGCGAGCCGAGCAGCAGGCGCTTGCGGGAATGCCATTCGGAGCGATCGAAATAAGTGCGCGAGAAGGTGCCGAACACATGTGGCGCATCGATGAGTATGGCCCAGGCGGCGACCATCGGCAGCAGGGGCACCGTGCCGGTGACATAAAGAATCAGCAAGGCGTAGCTGGACGCCACCGAGCCAACAAACCAGACGAGATCTTCACGCGCGTTGATAATCCAGCACAAAGAGATGGCGCGGGGACGTGCCTGGTCGATGGTTAGTTCGGTCGCGGCGGACATGGCGATGGGATTCTAGCACTCGTGCAGGGCGCCGCACAGACTTCACAACAGCAGACCCAGTTATGCTCAGCACGGCCGGCGAATTGAAGTAAGCGGCGAATCGCCTTACGATAATGATAGTAACCTACATCTGGATCCGGAATTGATGCGCACAACTCTCGCAAGCTACGTCGACGATTTTCTGTCACGGGGCAATGAGACTGCGTTCGCGCACAGGCACGGACTAAGAGTCAAACACTGGTCATACAATCAGATTGCAAAGAGCGCACTCCGGTTTGCCAGGGAACTGGAAGCACGAAAAATCGCAAAAGGCGATCGCGTCCTGCTCTGGGCCAGGAACAGTCCTGAGTGGGTTTCAGCCTTCTTTGGATGTCTTCTGCGCGGAGTGATCGTGGTGCCTCTTGATCTTCAGAGTGAGCCTGGATTCGTCAAACGAGTTCAAGAGCAGGTTAAGGCAAAGCTTGCGCTCTGTGACCCTGTCACTTCTGGCCTGGTCGGACAAACTCTGCCGGTGATCGAGCTCGATGAACTCAACTCGCAGATCGCACATCATTCCTCAAAACCATATCCCGGGACAGACAACGGTTGCGACGATACCGTAGAGATCGTCTTCACATCGGGAACGACGGCTGAACCTAAAGGCGTCCTCATTACTCACCGCAATCTGCTGGCGAATCTGACTCCGCTCGAGCGGGAGATTAAGCGCTATCGGAAATGGGAACGCCTGTTCCACCCCGTTCGGTTTCTCAATCTGCTGCCGCTGAGCCATGTATTCGGACAATTAATGGGCATCTTCGTGCCGCAATTCCTTGGCGGCGAGGTTTTCTTTCAAGAGTCCCTGAGCCCGCTACAGATCGTGGAAACGGTCAAACGCGAGCGAATCTCCGTCGTCATCGCCGTGCCGCGCATTCTCGATGGACTACGAGAAAAACTTGAGAACGACTATGAAACACGTGGAACCCTGGACGCACTTCGCAGCGCGCTTGCCTTGGCTGGCGGCCGGCATTTTGTGCGGCGCTGGTGGACGTTTCGCGCGATTCATAACATGTTTGGTTGGAAGTTTTGGGCCTTCGTTTCAGGCGGCGCGACACTCAATCCGGATACCGAGGAGTTCTGGCAGCGGCTCGGATTCGCCGTGCTTCAGGGCTACGGCATGACTGAGACTGCGTCGCTGATCAGTGTCAACCACCCGTTCAAGAAAGACGGCGGTTCCATTGGAAGAGTACTTCCGGGTCAGGAGGTGAAACTCGCCGAGGACGGTGAAATTCTGGTGCGCGGCCAGAATGTGTCACCCGGGTATTGGAAGCATGGCGAACAGGCAAAGGCCACAAACGAGGACTGGTTTCGCACCGGCGATGTTGGTGAGATCGACGAGAAAGGCAGCCTCTATTTCAAGGGCCGAAAAAGAGAGGTGATTGTCACCTCCGCCGGGGTGAACATTTACCCGGGAGACATTGAACTCGTGCTGGGTCGCCAACCGGAAATAAAGGCCGGCGTGCTCATCGAAATCGAAGGACCTCATGGACCGGAACCGGTCGCTGTGCTGATACTGCGCGACGATCACTCGAACGCGGAAGCTGCGGTTAAGAAGGCGAATGAATTACTGGCGCCGCATCAACAAATCCGCCGCTGGTTTGTTTGGCCAGGTGAAGATTTTCCGCGAACTGCAACCCGGAAGATCCGAAAACAGGTTGTCGGAGAAGTCGTGAGAGCTGCGTTGGCGCGAGCGGTTCAGATCTCCGACAGTGCCGGTGTTTCTGTAGTCGGTCATTCGAACGACCTCGTTGAAATCATCGCGCGCATCAGCAAGGAAGCACCGGCAACGCTTGATCCATCTGCAAAGCTCGGAGCGGATCTGAAGCTCGATTCGCTCGGCCGCGTCGAGTTGTTGAGCGCGCTCGAGGATCGCTACCAATTAGAGATCGATGAAGCCTCTTTCACCGGCGCAACCACGCTAGCCGAAGTTGAAGGAATAATTCGCAAAGGCAGGCACGAAGAAGCAGCACAGTATCCCTATCCTAAATGGCAACAGCGCTGGCCGTTGAGCTGGTTGCGAATTGCCCTGCTCTACCTGATCGTCCTGCCGGTTACGCGCGTCATGGGTTGGCCCGGAATCAGGGGCAAGGAATATTTGCGCAACGTTCGTGGGCCTTTGGTGTTCATCTGCAACCATGTCTCGATAGCGGACCACGCGTTGATTCTGCTGGCGCTTCCGGGAAGATTCCGAACCAGAATGGCGATCGCGATGGACGGAGAGCAGTTGCGAGAATGGCTTCATCCAAAACCTGGAACAGGACTGTTCACTCGACTGCTCTATCTGCTCCAGTACGTGTCAGTCGTTCTCTTCTTCAATGTCTTTTCGATGCCGCAAAAGAGCGGCTTTCGGAGGAGCTTTATGTTTGCCGGTGAAATGATGGACCAGGGTTCCAGTGTGCTGGTGTTTCCCGAAGGGCAACGCACAAAGCATGGAGCGCTCAATCCTTTCATGGCCGGCACGGGTTTGCTAATTCAGAAACTGGATGCGCCGGTGGTGCCGATGCGAATTGACGGATTGTGGGCACTTAAGAAAGCAAACAGACATTTTGCCTGGCCCGGTGAGGTCTCTGTGATTATCGGCGAGCCAGTCAGTTACTCGCCTCAACAGGATCCGGAAGTGGTTACCACGGATTTGGCGGAACACGTGAGAGCGCTATGATTGCTTTGTCACGTTGACCGAGCAAGACAGCACTAACTTATGGACAAATGCAAAGGAAGCATTCGACATTATTGATACTACTTCTGCTTTCGCTGGTTGCATTCGTCGACGCGCCAGCGCAATCACGAGACGGCCAGACAGGAGCGGCTGCTGTTAGTCCGCGGCTCGAGGAGCTACAAGAGAAGGGATCTGAAGCTCTTTTCAATCTTGATTATGACATTGCGCGGCAGAGGTTCAAGGAGATGGTCCGGTTGTATCCGGATGATCCAGCAGGCCCATATATGCTGGCCACGACGCTCTGGCTGGAGACGTTGAATCAAGCACGCCGGTTGCAGGCGGCCATCTACAGCACGCAGTCATTCTACGCCGGGACGGAAGACAAACCCGATCCGCGCGTGGTCCAGGACTTTCGCGATCTCACGCGCCAGGCAACCCAACTTGCGAAAGCCAGAATGCAGCGCGACCCTCGCGATCCGCCGGCGCTCTATGTGCTCGGAGCCACCGAATCTTTGAGGGCCGCGTTCGCAGCGACCGTGGAGCGACGATTCATAGCTGCGCTGCGTTCCGGCTCAAGCGGTGTTGAAACGGAGCGTGACGTTATAAAGCTGGATCCGAGCTTCCATGATGCCGAGTTAACCATTGGGATGTACGACTACATTCTGGGCACGCTGCCGCTGCCCGTCAAAATGCTGGCCAGCATTGCCGGAGCGCGTGGTTCGAAGAAGCGTGGGATTCAGACGCTCGAGCGGGTCGCGAAGGAGGGGCAGTGGACGCGCGACGATGCCAGGGTACTGCTCATCGCCATTTATAAGAAGGAGAAGCGTTTCCCAGAGGCGTTAGCGCTGTCGCGCGAACTGCAGGAGAATTATCCACGCAACTATCTGTTCAGATTGGAAACCGCTGACACTCTGGTTTCGGAGGAAGTGATCCAGCGCCAGGCAAGCAAGCCTAAAGAAGCGCAGACGATGGAGAGCGAAGCGCTAAGTACTTTCGAGACGATGTTACACGAGCGCCCTGCGGCCGGCGCCGCCCCACGCGCTCTGGACCTGATACATTTTCGCTATGGCGAGGCTCTTCTGCTGCTGGGCCAGGCGCAGCGCGCTGCCACAGAGTTTCTCGCAGCTACGACTGTGAAGGGAGCAGATGCGGGCACGGTCTCAAGGGCCCACCTCCGCGCGGCTCAATCATTTGACCTTGCAGGCAAGCGAAACGAAGCGTTGGCTGAGTATCGCGTAGTCCTTTCGCGTCCGAATATCTACGACTCGTATGACCAGGCTCGGCGCGGGCAAAAAGAGCCATATCGAAAGAATTAACGAGTCAAGGCTTAATGAAAATAAATGGTAGCGCATACGGGACTCGAACCCGTGATCTCTGCCTTGAGAGGGCAGCGTGTTAACCAACTACACCAATGCGCCTTGAAGCGGAAAACGATTATAGAGGGCGCTGTGCTCACGGCGCAAGTTAGCGATATTCGCAGTAGTGTTTCTCTTTCGCGCCAGGACGCTAAAAAGAAAAGACCAGAAGCGCAAAGAAAAATCACTCGTCAGCTTTGCGCCTTTCGCTTTCCAGTTCTTAGCGCCTTTGCGTGAAACGGCAACTCAGAATTTTGAGCGCGGCGCGCGGCGAATGCTATACTCGGCGCGCAATCAAAACCCCAGAGAAACGCTCGCACTCTAACAGAACTTCATGAACATCGTGGTGCTCAGAGAGACGGCCGCCGGAGAAGCGCGCGTCGCCTTGATGCCTGAGTCGGTGAAGAAGCTCGTCGCCCTGAAGGCCGCGGTGAGCGTCGAGAGCAAAGCAGGCGAAGGCGCGGCGCGCACTGATGATGATTACAAGGAGGCTGGCGCGGAAATCTCTGCCGATCGAAATGCTTTGCTCGAGGCGGCGGACGTGCTGGTCGTAGTCAACCGCCCGGCGCCTGAAGACTTCGAACGGCTGAAGAAAGGCGCGGTGGTGCTTGGTTTCCTGCGACCGCTGGATGAGGCGGCTGCTTTGGAGCCGACATTGAAACAGGGCCTCACGACGTTCGCGATGGAATTGATTCCGCGCATCACGCGCGCACAGGCAATGGACGCACTTTCGTCGATGGCCACGGTCATCGGTTACAAAGCGGTCCTGCTCGGCGCGGAAACTATCCCGCGGATGTTTCCCATGCTGATCACGGCCGCGGGCACAGTTCCTCCCGCTCGCGTGCTGGTGCTGGGCGCGGGTGTCGCCGGTCTGCAGGCAATTGCAACCGCCAGGCGGCTGGGCGCGGTGGTAGAAGCGTACGACGTGCGCGCTGCGGCCGGCGAACAGGTACGCTCGATCGGTGCCACATTTCTTGAGGTGGATCTCGGCGGAATTCAAACTGAAGATAAAGGAGGATACGCAGTCGAACTTTCCGAAGAGGCGATGGATCGTGGCCGGCAATTGATTGCCGAGCGCGCAAAGACTGCAGATGTCGTGATCACCACGGCGCAAGTGCCGGGCCGGCGTGCGCCTTTGCTGGTCACTGAAGAAGCCGTCAACGGGATGAAGCGCGGCTCGGTGGTGATCGACCTTGCCGGTTCGACGGGCGGTAACTGCGCTATCAGCAAACCGGATGAGATCGTAAAGCGCAATGGCGTGGCGATCATGGCGCCGACGAATCTGGCAGCCACCGTTCCAGTGCATGCCAGCCAACTGTATTCACGCAATGTTACGGCTTTTCTGACTCTGCTAATCAAAGACAGCGAGTTGCATATCGATATGAACGACGACGTGGTTGGCCCCTCGTGCGTGACGCATGGCGGCGAGTGGGCAAATCCGCGT
>DASXRU010000118.1:0-21019 GCA_036506395.1 Pyrinomonadaceae bacterium
CGTCTCGTCTCCACGCACTTCTGGCTCGATAGAGTATTAAAGTCCCCCATCACCAGCGTCGGGCCATCGCCGTCGTCGGCCTTTGCCAGGACAACCTGAAGTTGATCGTGCTGCCCATCAAGCGAGGCGTGCGGATCGATATGCGCATTGAATACTCGTAATCGCACTTTGCCAACTCGCACGGTTGCTCCAATTGCCAGACGAGGCCGCCACGCGCATTCCTTCCATGGAAGATCGATACGCGTGACATTCTCCATCGGGAAGCGGCTCAACAAAGCTATGCCGGTATCGCCTTCATCGTAAAGGGCAATCTGTTCTTCAAAGTCCAACCACCAGGTGCGCACCTGCGGCGGCACGCCGCGGGGAATCTCGGCCGGCGCGTGCACCCAGGCCATACCTAATTGTTCTGCCAGCTCACGCGCGACATGGTGGCCACCGGCGCGGCCAGTCTGCATATCAGCTTCCTGCAATGCTAGAATGTCGGCACGCGGCAATAGGGATCCATTTGAAAAGGCGTGCGCGGCGGTGGCGATGTTTTGTGCTACGGCTTCCGCCCGGCGTCGGGGCGTATTCAGACCAACTTTGCGCAGGATGCCACTGGAGATTAGAAACCGGCCCACTGCGTAGCGAATGTTGTAGGAGGCGACGATGAGTGTCGATGTTTCGGGATCGACAGGCAAGTCCGGCGGGACATTACCAAATTCAAGCCGGGCGTAGTGGTTCAAAGGACGGGCTGATTCATCGAGCGCTGGCATGGGACACTATATTTACGCGAAAGAGCGGAGAATACAAAACGGTTGAGGTGAAGCTTTTGCGGAATCCTAAGAGTTTCAAGAAGCGGCTTTGCCGCCGCACAGTGCGGAAAGGCTTCGCCTTTCCGTAACGTTCAGTTCTTGTTTGGAGGCTACGCCTCCAGCCTTGTCGAGGCGGAGCCTCTCCATCATAAGGAAGTGAATAATGCCGGAAAGCCGGAGGCTTTCCGCACGGTGCGGCGGCGAAGCCGCACAGTGTTGCATAAGCTAGAGTCCTTTTTCAGATCAGTGCGCTAACGGAGCCAAGAATCATGAGTCACACCGTTATAGCCGCTGTGGATGACATGTTCTTCATGTCCAAGATTCGCGCGGCGGCAGAGAGTTTGAATGTTACGGTGCGCTTCGTTAGAAACGTCGACGCTTTGTTTTCAGCAGCCGGGGAATCACGCCCCGGACTCATTATCGTCGATCTGCAGTCGCAAAAGGTTGCGCCATTGGAACTGGCGCGGCGTTTGAAGGCGGACGAGCAATTGCGCGCCATTCCGTTGCTTGGCTTTTATTCGCACGTTGAAACGGAGCTGCGGGATCAGGCGCAGATTGCCGGTTTCGATCGCATTCTGCCCCGCTCGGCGTTTAGCGCAAATCTGGCGGAGATTCTTCAGCCGTCTTAGCAGGCGGAAGTCCGACCGTCAGGGAGGGCTGATCGAAGCTGCTCGTACGGGATCCTTACTAGCGCGCGACTAGCGCGCGGAATTCCGCTTTTGGATTTTGGTTGCTCCCCATTGGCCAACGTGTTACAAGGCAGTAAGGTCGTTCAAAACAATTCGCGAAGACCTTATGTCCCCTATTACCGACCCTTATCTCCCGCCTTGCGCTCCGGACATTCGTTTTCTTATTCTCCCTTCCCACAAGTATTCCCGATCCCATAACAGGCTACGATCTTGTTTGAGTTCCATTAATGCTCTCCTAAGACAATTGACCCGCTACAGTGCCGCCACAGGCGTGGTGCTGATGTTTGCCGTTTGCGCTCTTGGCCAGTCGAAGGGCAGCCTCATTGGCGTGGTGCGAAATGCGTCGGGAGTTCCGGTGGCGGGCGTTGTCGTGGTTGCCGCCAATCAGGTTACCAGCAAGGAAAAACGTGGACGCTCCGCGCCGGATGGGCGCTATAGAATTCAACTAGCCGAAGGCGCTTATCGGGTCTTCGTAGGCGGAGCCTACTCGGCAAAGTTCGATAAAAATAAAGAGTATGGCGAATTTGCAATCCCCCGCGGCGACACGCTCGAGAACGTTGTGGTCATCGCGGCGAGGGAGACTGCCATCGACATTACGGTCGAGGAGAAAAAAGCACCTGCCCCAACGGACGACCGGGATCGCGAAAAACCACCCGGCTACTCAGGCAGAACAGGTCTGCCTTCTGAGTCGCAGCAGACCGCCGATCGTCGCACCGTCCGGGATCGCTGGCGCGTAGGTTTTCCGGAGTACGACCGCTATGGCGATCGCGGTGCGCGAGGTCGCGACATCCCCTTCAAAAAGGGCCGCTGGTACGACCCGTACAATCAGAGCGTGCTGAAGGGCGATTATCCGATCATTGGCAACAAGACTTTCATGGTGCTGTCGGGCACAAGCACCACCACGCTGGAGCTGCGCCGCACGCCAACCCCTTCCGACGTCAGCAGCGACCAGCCGCTCAGCGCGGAGTTCTTTGGCCAGCCGGAAGCGTTGGCGGCAAGCGAGACACTGCAGTTTACTTTCGAATTATTCCACGGCGACACCACGTACAAACCGAGGGATTGGGCGATCAAGATTTCGCCGACGCTCAGCATTCCCAACTACCTTAACGCGCGCGAGAACGGAGTGGTAAATATCGATGTGCGGCGCGGCACCAATCGCACCGATACGCAGTTTTCTTTCGAAGAAGCCTTTGGTGAAGTTAAGCTGGCGGATCTTAGTTCCAACTATGATTTCATTTCGTTGCGCGCGGGCATTCAGCCCTTCGTATCAGACTTTCGTGGTTTCATTTATTCTGACAACAATCTGGGGGCGCGCTTGTTCGGCAGCCTGGCAAACAATCGCTACCAGTACAACCTTGCCTTCTTTTCGCAACTGGAGAAGGACACGAACAGCGGTCTTAATCGGTTCGACCTGCGGCATCAGAACGTTTACATCGCGAATATCTACCGCCAGGACTTCATCAGGAAGGGCTATACCATTCAGGCCAATGTGCACTACAACGACGACCGCCGCAGCCGCAAATTCGACCGGAACGGCTTTCTGGTGCGGCCGGCCCTGATTGGCGATGTGCGACCGCACGCCATCAAAGTGGGATATATCGGAATCAACGGCGATGGCCATCTTGGGCGTTTGAATCTGACCCACTCCTACTATTACGCCTTTGGCCAGGACGATAGAAATCCCATTGCCGGCCGCAGCGTTCGCATCAGATCAAACATGGCCGCGGTCGAAGCTTCCGTGGACAAAGACTATCTTCGCTTTCGCGGCTCGTTCTTCTGGGCCCAGGGCGACGCGAATCCTACGGACAGCAGGGCAAGCGGATTTGACGCTATCTTCGACGATCCAAACTTCGTTGGCGGCCAGTTCTCATTCTGGAACCGGCAGGGAATCCGTCTAACTCAAACGGGCGTTGGTCTGGTACAGCCGAACAGTATTTTGCCTTCATTGCGTAGCAGCAAGATCGAAGGTCAGGCAAACTTCGTGAATCCCGGCATTTTCATTTATAACGCCGGAGTCGATGTCGAGGTAACGCAGCGCCTCAAGGCCGTATTCAATGTCAACTACCTTCGTTTTCATCGCACTGAGCCGCTCCAGTACGTTTTGTTTCAGAATAATATCCGGCACGATATCGGGTTTGATTACAGCCTGGGAGTGGCCTACCGGCCGTTCTTGATCAATAACGTCACGTTCACTTTTGGCGCAGCAACGTTGCAAACCGGCCGCGGCTTTCGCGACATTTTTACCGATCGTTCGCGCAACTGTCCGGCGAACGTAGGTGATTTTTGCGAGCCCGATGTAATCAGCCCGCGCAAGCCTTTGTATTCGTTATTCGGGCAATTGAAATTAGTTTTCTAAGCCGTTTAGGGGCGGGCTATCGCCCGCCCTCGTTCATAATATGAAACTCTACAAATCCAACGAGCCCAACATGTTTCATTACGTCACACTGGTTACTCATAATCGAGTGCCGGTCTTTAGCGCCGAGAAGGCTTGTGAAATCTTTATCGACGTGCTCCGCGAAACAAGGGAGAAGTATCCGTATAAATTAATCGGTTACGTCTTGATGCCCGATCACGCGCACGCCATTATCAACAATCGAAGTGGCACAATCAGCGATTGGCTTAGACGAGTTCGTGGAAATTCTGCTCGGAAGATTCTTGCGTGGTTGCGTGAGGGGCAACATTTAACTTCCCTGGCGAAGCTAGCTCTATCGCACCCGCAAAAGAGACAGCATACACATGCCATCTGGCAGAAAGATCCGTCGGTAATTGACCTTTGGAGTGGGCGCTTTATTCGTCAAAAGCTGAACTATTTGCATTTGAATCCTGTGCGAGCTGGATTGTGCAGGCATCCGGCCGAATGGAAGTGGTCCAGTTATCGTGCGTACCTGCCGCATGCCCCGGGCGAGGTGCCGATTGAAATGGACCGTCGAGCCTATTGGGAAGAAAGCGAGTTGACGGTTGAATCCCCAAGTCCCGATTTAGAGGCTCCACAATCTCCTTTAGAAAAACCCAACCCCCGTTTAGAGGCGGGCTACCGCCCGCCTACGAACCCGGGGAAGGAACGTTCGGACCAACAAGCTGCCTTCAAGAAGGGGACGGGCGGGCGGTAGCCCGCCTCTAAACACAGGCATGTTAATTGGCTTATGAATCGACGCGGTATAAATCAAAAACATAGGTTAACGATTGCCTGTGGGGTACTTGTCAGCACTGGGATAGTACTTTCGACGTTCGCGAATTCTTCCGTCGGCACTCGCGGAAATGTGTCATCTTCAACCCTTGCCACGCCTGCTGCAACTCTCGAAGGGTGCGTTTCCTGTCACGCTAAGATCGAGCCAATGCACAAGTATGGTCCCACCGGTGCAGTCGACCAGCTAAAAGATGGCAAGGACGCACAGGGATTGAGCTGTACGGCGTGCCATGGCGGCAACCCGGTCGCGAAAACAAAAGACGAGGCCCACGTGCGCCCGCGCTTTCCCAGGCAGTGGCAGCGCGACGGCAAGTACACGGGCGCGAACCCGGAAAGAACTAACACCTTACTGGAAAAGGAAAGCAGCGACTTTGTGCGCTTTGTAAATCCCGGCGACTTGCGCGTGGCCACAAGGACCTGCGGCGAATGTCACAACACTGAGACCTACGCCGTCGCCCGCAGCATGATGACGCATGGCGCTATGCTCTGGGGCGCCGCTCTTTACAACAACGGCGGCTTTCCCTTAAAGGATACGCGCTTCGGGGAAAGCTACAGCGCAGGCGGCGCGCCGCAAAGTCTGATCCAGGTTCCACAACCTTCACAGGAACAAAAGCGAACCCGAGGATTTCTCGAGTTCCTTGATCCGCTTCCTCGTTGGGAAATTTCGCAGCCGGGAAACATTCTGCGTGTCTTTGAACGCGGCGGAAAGAGAAGGCTTGAAGTTGGCTTGCCGGACAAAGACGAAGATCCAGGCAAGCCGGACAAGGGTTTGAGCGCTCGCGGCCTGGGAACTAACCAACGCACCGACCCGGTTTATCTGGGACTGCAAAAAACCCGTCTGCTCGATCCGACGCTTAATTTTCTCGGCACCAACGATCATCCCGGCGACTATCGTTCATCTGGATGCACAGCCTGTCATGTCATCTATGCCAATGATCGCAGCCCGGTCCACTCTGCATCGTATGCCGCCGCCGGCAATCTTGGTCGTTCACAAACAGCGGACGTTAACATTCCCAAAGATGAATCAGGCCATCCGATTCGCCATCAATTCACATCGCAGATTCCCACATCGCAATGCATGGTGTGTCACATGCATCCGGGCGAGAACATGGAAGCGAGCTACCTGGGTCTGACATGGTGGGACAACGAAAGCGATGGCGACAAGATGTATCCGGCGAAACAGGTGACACCTTCGCCGGACGACGAGCAGGAAAAGTTGAATCGCAACCCGGAAGCCGCCAGCCTGCGTGGTCTTTGGTCGGATCCCGGCTTTCTCGCAAAGACCGGAACGCCGGAATTCAATGGGCAACTGAAGCGCACCCAGTTCGCGGATTTCCACGGGCACGGCTGGCTGTTTCGCCAGGTTTTCAAACGCAACCGCAAAGGCGACCTGCTTGACGGCAACGAACAGGTTGTTTCCTCGGACGATCCAGACCGATTCAAAAAGGCGGTGCACCTCAATGACATTCATCTCGAAAAAGGAATGCACTGCGTTGATTGTCATTTCCGGCAAGACGCGCACGGCAACGGAATTCTTTACAATGAGCCGCGTGCCGCGGTTGAGATTACCTGCATTGATTGCCACGGCTCGATCCGGCAACGCGCCTCGCTGCTGACTTCAGGCTTCGCTGCCGGCTCCAGCTCAATTGACGGAAAGTTCAATCAGGCGAAAGGTCGCGACCTGACACGCATCCGCGTGCGCGACGAGAGCGGCACAAACATTCCGCTGTTTCAGCGCGTGACGCGCGACCGCAAGAAGAAGGACCAGAACGGTAATGACGTTGACTTGAAGAGTGGAGATATCATTCAAAATTCCATGGTCGAGCCGGGCCGCTGGTGGCGCGTCAAGCAGACTATTGACACCATCACCCCGGGCAGCGCCGATTACAGCGAGAAATCGCGCTACGCCAAGACCATTCGCACAGACAATGCGACCTGGGGCGATGTTCCCGCTGACGACAAGCAATTGGCCCATCAGGAAGAACAGATGAGCTGTTTTTCCTGCCACTCTTCCTGGGTGACCGGATGTTTTGGTTGCCACCTGTCGATGCAAGCAAATCGCAAGATGCCCAACCGGCACAATGAAGGTGGCGACACGCGCAACTTTACCAGCTATAACTTCCAGGTACTGCGCGACGACATATTTATGCTGGGCCGCGACGGCACGGTAACCGGCAATCGCATTGCGCCCGTGCGCTCGTCGTCGGCAGTGCTGGTTAGTTCTCAGAATCAAAACCGCGAGTGGATCTATCATCAGCAACAGACTGTTTCCGCCGAAGGCTTTTCCGGCCAGACCTTCAATACACATGTGCCGCATACCGTGCGGGGTAAGGAGACAAAAGGCTGCACCGATTGCCACATCTCCAGGAACAACGACAACAACGCCTGGATGGCGCAGTTGCTTTTGCAGGGAACTAATTTCGTCAATTTCATGGGACACTACTGCTACGTCGCCACCGGAGATGCGCTCGAGGCTGTGGTCGTAACCGAACACACTGAGCCGCAGGCAGTGATCGGCAGCACGCTGCATAAGCTTTCCTACCCGGGCGATTACCAGGAGTTTGTCAGGAATGGCAGCGAGCTTCAGACCGCCTATGAGCACAAGGGCAATCCGCGCGTGCTGCAGGTGCAGGTGCGGGGCGAGTACGCCTATGTCGCCGCCGGCGAAGGTGGCCTGCGAGTTTACGATGTAGCGCAAATCGATCAGAAGGGATTTTCCGAGCGCATCACGACTGCGCCGGTTTCGAAGTTCGGGCAGAAGTTTTATCTGAAGACAAAATATGCGACGGCTGTGGCAGCGCCAACCACGCTGGCAGTCGACCCGGCGCGCTGGCGTCTTACCACGGACGGCAAAATGATCTCTCCTGAGGAAGCGAGAAAACCCGGCGCGCAATTGGTTAACGAAGAACAACCGATCCACTCGCTTTATGCCTACCTCTACGTCGTTGATAAATATGAAGGCTTGATTCTGGTAAACGCCGCAACGCTGCTCGACGGTGATCCTTTGAATAACTACCTCAAGCGCCAGCTTGATCCCGCGCAATTCCCCGACGGAGCTTTCAATCCCGGAGGCGTGCTTGACGGCGCAAACAACATCACCATTGCCGGCACGCACGCGTACATCACGACTGAACGCGGACTTGTGATAGTCAATCTCGACGACCCTCTGCATCCGAAAGTCGCCGGACAAATCGGGGGGGCAGAATTGAAGCATCCGCGAGCGATCGCCATTCAGTTTCGCTATGGATTCATTGTGGACGACGATGGACTGAAGGTAGTCGATGTTACGCTGCCCGAAAAGGCGCACCTTATCGATGGCGCACGGGTGCCAATGTCGCAGGCGAGTGATGTTTACGCGGCGCGCACCTACGCCTACGTGGCGAACGGCCGGGAAGGAGTAGCAATCATCAACATCGAGCAGCCCGAGCACCCGCGGCTGGATCAGGCTTTTAATGCCGGCGGTAAACTAAACGATACGCATCAGGTAAAAGTAGCGATGACTAACGCCAGCCTTTTCGCATACGTGGCGGACGGCCGCAACGGCTTGCGCGTCCTGCAACTTACTTCGCCAGAGACCATGCCCACCTATGCTGGGTTCAGCCCGCGGCCTGAGCCGAAACTCATCGCTACCTTCAAGACTAAAGGCGAAGCGGTGGCAATATCAAAGCCGCTCGATCGAGATCGAGCAGTCGATGAAAGTGGAAATCAAATCGCTGTCTTCGGCCGCCGCGGGTCACGCCCTTTCACTTTTGACGAAATGATGCGCCTGCTGCGCACCGACAATGGCCGAGGAGAATTCTTTAACGTCACCGACACGCCCGAAACGCAGCCACGTGCGCCCGACAAAGCGTCAACCAGCGCCGGGCAGGAGCCGAATGCCTCATCTGATTCGCAGAGGCTTCCTGCGGACGCATTAGCCTGGCAGGCAACGATAACAACTGTGATTGCGGGCGTGCTCGGATTGTCAGTTGCTCTGGCTATGGGCCGACGTTTGCCCTTCAGGCGGCGAAAGGTGATAACCGGGCGCTCTGGTTAATCAATGGAACCTCAGTTCATCATCGTTCGCGAGGATTTGCTTCTCGACCCCATGACCATCATCACTGACGGTCTGCTGATCGGGAGGCTTAAAGAGTGCGAACTTCTGCTCAATCACCCGTCCGTCTCCCGGGTGCAAGCCGGCATCAAGGCGATCGAGGGCAACTATTATCTCTTCAATCTTCGGCCTTCGAATCCTATCATCCTTAACGGCCGGTCAATTGAGGAGAATGAAGCGCTGGCCACGGGCGACACGCTCGAAGTCGGCCCCTTCCAGCTTGATGTGGACCGGCAGCCTGAAGGGCTCTATCTTACCGTCACCCTACGCATCGGGGTGCAACCGGAACTTGTGGATGCAAGTACTGACTCCCTCACGACGCAAAAGCTAGTTCCCCTGGAAGAGGCCACTGAAGGCGCAAAGAAGAAACGAGCGCCCCGGGCTGCGGCATTGCCCGGTACCAAAGCGCTCGATATTTTCTGGGACAAGCGCATACGAGAAGCAGGCAAGATGGTTCGGCCTTCCGTACTTTTTCCTCGCGGCCAGAGGCGATCCGGCAAGGCGGCTTTTAACTGGAGGCCGACTTCGGATCTCAGAAGGAAATGGCCCGGATCCTTTTTTATCTGGGCGGCGGTGATTGTGGGGTTGGGTTCCGTTGGCGCGGCGTTCTTTTATGCGAATGCATTCGCGCCGGCGCCGGTCTCGCAGGCGCATGCGGCGGCAAAGCTCAGCCTGTTGCCCGCAATTGCAAAGCGCCCAAGCTCTAACTCGTGCACGAGTTGTCACTCTCTGACGGCAAATGTCGAACAGAACTGCGCGTCATGCCATCAGGCTGCGGGCTTCTCTGCCACTGTAATAAAATCCCATCACGATGCCGGCATTGGCTGTGTAGCCTGTCACGCCGAACATCAGGGCGCAGCCTTTCGGCCACGTGATGCTGCATTCCTAACCTGCACTGGGTGCCATAACGACGCTAACAAGGAAACCTACAATGGACGATCAGTCGGCACTCCGCACGGTGGCACATTTGGTTATCCCGTGGTCAAGGGAAAATGGTTATGGAAAGGATTAGACGAAGAAGAGTGGACTTTGAAACAAATACCGTTGACTCGTTTGGCGGCTGACGTCGATGATACCTGGCGCAGCAAACAGTTTCATGCGCTGCATCTCTATCGCGTGCGCGCGCCAGACACGCTGGCCGGAAATGCCGAGCGCCAAATGTCATGCTCGAGCTGTCATAAGTCTTTCAATCCCATCGACCGGGAGACTCCGCGCCAGACGTGCGCCCATTGTCACAACGGCCAGCTGGATTCGTCCACCGGTCGCATCCTGGTAGCGGCAGACAAACCAAACTGCATTTCCTGTCATGTTCAGCACGTCAAAGATAGCTGGCATTGGAATTCGTCGTTGATGGTGTACTGAGGAGATGAATAGAGGTTGGATGGGATACTGCCTGCGATCAAGCGACCGCCAAACAGTGTTTGCGGCTCTGCCGCCGCACAGTGCGGTAAGGCTTTGCCTTACCGATCAACTTTCGATTATCTTCCGAGGCTGCGCCTCGGTGGAGGCGTAGCCTCCCAAATGAAAGGGGCGTAAACGGAAAGGCATAGCCTTTCCGCACTGTGCGGCGGCAAAGCCGCATGAAGCCTAGCCCTTAACCGACTCAGAAACCGATCTTATGAGGCGAGACTCACTTCCTCTGCTGTTGATAGTCACTGTTCTGTTGCTGGCGGCTCAGTCGGTGACAGCCCAGGACACAGTCACTGGCGCGTTTGAAGGAATTGTCAGCGACAGTCAAACAGGAGCGGCGCTCAAGGGCGCACTGGTGGAAATCACGAACCAACAGACCGGCGTCGCATTCAACCTGCGCACGGATTACCGCGGACGCTTCTATCAGGGGCTGCTGATTCCCGGTGTTTATCGTATCCGCGTTTCGACCCCGGGGTACGAGCCGCGCGAAGTCCTGCAGCGTTTGAAGATCACCTATACCGGAGAAGTGGTCCCGGTTCCAGTCGCGCTCGATCCTGCCAGCGCCACGCCTGCGCCGGCCATCTCGCCGACGCCACCGCCTGCGGCGCCAGCAGCTCCGACGGTTCCCGCCGCTCCCAGCGTAGAAGACACTGACATCCGCTCCAGCATCATCACCAGCGATGCCCGGCGCAGCGGTTCCTTTAGTGAAGAAGAAGTTTCAACCTTGCCGCTGGGCGCCGGCACGTTCGCGCGCACGTTTGATGAACTCGCTTTGCTGCTGCCGGGAGTTTCGCCGCCTCCCCAGACACTCGGCAGTGTAGCCGGGCCGGGAGTGGGCCCAGGGGTTGGTTCAGCCGGACAGTTTGCCGTGAACGGCTTACGATCGCGCGGCAATAACTTTACGGTCGATGGCTCTGACAATAACGATGAAGACATTGGCGTACGGAGGCAGGGGTTTGTAGCCCTGGTGCCGCAACCAATCGAATCCATCCAGGAGTATCAGGTGATCACGTTGCTGGCGCCGGCGCAGTTTGGCCGCAACATCGGCGGGCAAGTGAACGCGGTGTCAAAGTCTGGCGGCAACGAAACGCATGCCACATTTTACAGCGCGTTCAATTCCAGCCAATTGAACTCTCGGAACTTTTTCGACTCAACGTCAGGCAACGCGACTACAGCACTTCGCGCCGGAGGCAAAGCGGTCTTACAAAACAGCAAGCCGTTGACGGTTACCAATCAAAGCGGGGGCGAGGACTCTTTCACTTTCACGCAGGGGGGATTCGTAATCGGCGGTCCGCTCGCGCTCGCCGAGCGTGGCAAGGGTCACAGCATGTTCTACTTCATATCCGCGGAAGGCCAGACTACAAACGCCACGAAGGAATCCAGCTTTGCAGCTCCTACTGTTGAGGAACGGGGCATCTTCGGCACGGGTGCGACCGGTCTTTCTCAGGATCCGTTTAGCGGCGCGCCGATCGTCGCCTTTCCCACCACAGTCAGCGGCGATGCGGTCTTCAGTCTTTACCCTTTTCCCAACAATCCCAATGGCATCTATGGGGCCAACACGTTAACTCAGGTATTGCCGGCCGGAGGGCGGGGCAAGAATATTTCCGGCAAGGTGGACGGCAACTTTCTTATTGGCAAGCGCGCCCAATCGATTACTTCGCGTTACAACTTCACGGACGATTGGCGGGACATTCCCGTCGTAGGCGGCGCGATTTTCTCCACAATTCGGCCGGGCATTCGCACGCAAAACTTTTCCAACTTTCTCAACAGCGAAATCGGTGGGCCCCGTCAGGCAACGATGTTCAATCAGGTGCGCGCCTCGTATGGCCGTACCCGGCTGGCGTTTGAAGAGAACCGTGACACACAATTTCTACGCCCCAGCCGTCTGGCAAGCTCGCTGCGACCAAACGAGCGACGGTTCCTCCTGAATGCACCATTGTTTGTGAATGACACAACACCGGGCTCAACCTCGGTGCTTTACGACAGCTTCTTTAATTTCGGCACGGAGAACATCCTCGGACCGGTGGGGCAGGTTGAGATTGCCGGCTTCAGTCCGGTTGGCGTCGATGTGTTCAACTTTCCGCAGCAACGCGTTAACAATACTTACCAGCTGGCTGACAATCTGACGTTTCGCGCCGGCAATCATAGCTTCACTTTTGGCGGCGATTTCCGTCGCACGGAGTTGCACAGCGACCTGCCACGGAACTCGCGACCACTGCTAGTCTTCAACGGCACGCCAGGCGCTCAGCGGCTTCAGACTGGCGCCGTGCAATTGGGTGGCTTCGTGCGCCCGGTCGATCTCGCGGCAGCTTCGGCGCCCAGCGGAGTATTGCAAGTACTGCAATCAAATCCGGATTCCCAAATCGATCTCCGCTACTACCAGTACAACTATTTCGCGCAGGATGATTGGCGTGTGCGGCCAAACCTGTCACTCTCGCTCGGCTTGCGCTATGAATACAATACGCCCGTTGAGGAAACGCAGCGCCGCATCGAAAAAACATTTAATGACTCTTCGCTTACTTTGGTGCCGGGACTGACAACGTTTCTCGCCGGCCGCAAACGAATCTATGACCCCGATCGAAAGAACTTCGCGCCGCGGTTGGGTTTTGCCTACTCAACTCATTTGTTTGGAGCTGGTCGCATATCGGTTCTCCGGGCCGGCTACGGCATTTTCTACGACCAGGCGATCGGCGCGGTCGTTAGTCAGTCACGCAATGTCTTTCCAAACTTTCTTACTTTGAATTTCGCCGGCGGACTTCCGAATTCAGGTGGCGTAGGCTTTAACATCTCTGATCCCGGATTACCGTTTTTCCCCTGCACCGACGCGAGCGGCACGCGCTTTCTGCCGCTTGTTCAGCCGGGCACGCTGAATACACTCAACCCCGCAGTGCCGCTTTCATGTCTGGTCGCAATTAATTCGTCCTTTCCGGGCGGATTCGGATTCACTTTGCCGGCGCGAAAGCTGCGGATGCCCGCAGCGCAGCATTATTCAGTTTCCTGGGAACAGGAGATTAATTCGAATACGGTTATTTCACTCGCTTACGCCGGCACCCAGGGAAGGCGATTGCTGCGTTTGACAACACCGAATCTTGGGCCAAACGCTTTCCTGATTCCGACCTTGATTAATGTCGTCAATTTTCAACCGAACATCTCAGGAGTCGCCCTGGGCCCTGGCCAGCGGCCCACTGGTAACGGAACTTCCGGCGGCCGGCCGGTGGACAAGGCGGGCGCAGTTGCGGTTTACGAGTCTTCCGCTAATTCACGTTACGACTCGCTCCAATTGCAGCTGCGCGGCCGGTTCCATCGCGCGACTCAGTACCAGGTCTCATACACTCTATCGAAAGCGACCGATGACGTCTCAGATGTGTTCGATCTCGCGGGCGCGCCGGCACTGCCGCAAAACAGCTTCACCTTCGCGGGCGAGCGTGGACCCGCAAACTTTGATGTGCGGCATCGATTCACGTACAGCTTTATTGCTGCCTTACCCACTTTTAAGAACCGCGCGCCGGCTTTTCGCGCCTTGTTCGGCAATCTTCAAGTTGCCGGAACAGGCAGCATGCGAACGGGACAACCATTCACGGTCAATAGTATTTTCGATGTGAACCTGGATGGTAACCTCACCGATCGGCTGGACAACACCAATGGCCTGGTTGTCACAGGGGACCGCCGCCAACCGCTGCGTCTGACCACGGCTGATCCGACCTCCCTTTTGGCGCCCATCGGACAAGATGGCCGCATACCTCGAAACACGTTTCGCGCTGGTAATGTTGTCGAATTGGACCTATCTCTTAGTAAGAGCTTTTTATCCTCAGGCAACCGGCGGCTGGTTTTGCGGGCTGATATCTTTAACTTCATAAATCGCGCAAACTTTGGCATTCCCGTCCGCTGGCTGGGCGCGGCGAATTTCGGCCAGGTAACCGACACGATTACGCCGGGACGGCGCGCTCAATTCGCGGTGAAGTACTCATTCTAAAACAGTGTTGTAACCGGAGTTGTTAGCTTGGCAGCGCAAACCAGCAGTTTGCCTTACAAACACAGTCATCAGTTTCGATTCAAACAGCGCAATTGAGCTATAATCCCGGCCTAACCAGGCGGGCCGTAATCTAGCTGACTAAATCCTCTTGAGTTTGGCGCTCGTATATTAAGACGGGTTCTCCATTGCAGAGAGCTACCTTGATGCTGGATCCCAAAATTTGCCCCAAGTTCCTTTCTGGTCGCTTCCGGCCCCGCATAACCAAACTATTCTGCACAGCCCTCGTGGCCGCGCTGCTGGTTATTAGCGCGATCGCCACAGCTAGTTCTCACCTGGGGATACCTTCGCTGCCTTACGCCCCATCGCGAGAAGCCAGCTTCCAGAGAGCGCGATTAAGTGAACAGATAAGCGTGCTGGCTGCTGAGCGGGGCGACGGCAGGCTGAGTCTGCAAAACGGCCGCGAATTGGTCAGCGCCTACAAAGGTCCCGCGGAGCTTCAGCAGGCACTGGAACGAAGGGAAGCTCAGGCGCGATCTTTAGCGTCCGCTGATTTCGATGAGGATGGCGTCCCCGATCTTGTCAGCGGCTACGCTTACGGCGCAGCCGGTATCGTGACGATTCATCGCGGCAACGTTGACTCGATCTACCCAAACGCCCCCGAGGCACAACAGCGCAAAGCAAGCGGAACTTTTACCAGGGCGCCATTCCTTTCACCGGCACTCGCCATCGAAGTTGCGACGGCAGCAGATTTTCTTGGTGCGGGAGACTTCGACGCCGACGGGCACTGGGATATTGTGCTGGCTAGTCGTGGCGGAAAAAGCTTGTATGTGCTACCGGGCGACGGCAAGGGAAATTTCGGATCAGCCAAAGAAACTCTCCTGAACGGTAACCTCACTACTTTTGCAACCGGCGAGATAAATCTCCGCGACGGCTTGACCGATATTGTTGCCGGTATAGATGGACCGGAAGGAGCCCAGGCACTTGTTTTCGAGGGGCCGGCGGGAGCACTACGAGCTGCACCGGAGGTTCTCAATCTTCCGGCATCGTCGACTTCACTTGCATTGGGGCAGTTGGATAATGAATCCACGATGGACCTGGCGGTGGCGGCCGGAAACGATTTACTGATCGTCCATGGTCGGAATCGGAAACTCTTGCCTTCAAGTGAACAGCTGACAGATTTGCCTGCGGCCAGGATCAGTAAACAGACTTTCCCTGTAGTTCTGCGCCAGTTAGCGCTGGGAGATTTTGACGGAGACTCTCGCACAGACATTGGGGTGTTACTTGACGACGGTTCGCTCTCTTTGATTCGCCAACCGGAAGCAGCAGGCAAAAAGAGCGCCGGAGGGCAGAGCCTGAGTCAGTGGCAAACAGCACCGCTTTCTCTGCAGAGGTGGCCGGGAATCTCCGAATTGGTAACCACCCGGGTCTCAACGTCACCCGCTGATGATCTCGTGCTGATTAGTAAAGACCAGCAGCGGATGCATGTGCTGACTAACCCGGGGCGAAACATCGCAGCGCTGGATTTATCCCAAGAAGGAACGACAGGAAACCATCGCCCGTTGTCACTTGACGTTGATGGTCAACCGATGGCGGTGCTGCCTATGCGTCTCAACGTTGATGCGTTGAGCGACCTGGTGATTCTCAGAAGCAGCAGCAGTGCGCCCACGCTCGCGATGACTGGACAGACAGGCGAGGCTGCCACCGCACCGCTCGATGTTGGGTACACCACTTTTTCTAATTCCTCTCCAATCACCGTTACCAGCGGTTTCTCGCCCCCGGATCGCGCCACGCCTTATCCCTCAACCATTACCGTCTCAGGACTGCCCGGTACGGTTGATAAGCTGAGAGTGCGTCTCAACAACATGAGCAGTAACTTCACTCCTGGTGATTTCGACATTTTGTTGGTCGGGCCAGGCGGACAAAAGGTGATGCTGATGTCGGATGTCAGCTCCTGCTGCTCCATAAGTAACGCGACGATTAGTTTTGACGACGACGCGGATATATCGCTCTCCGGCATACGGGTTATCACCGGCACCTACAAGCCAACCGATCAGAATACCGGCACCGACACTTTTCCGACGCCTGCTCCAGCGGGACCATATGGCGCCTTGCTTTCAGTCTTCAACGGCACGGACCCAAACGGGGTCTGGAGCTTGTATCTGATTAACGACACGTTCAGCGGCAACAGCGCGAATATCGCCGGCGGTTGGACCCTGTATTTCGGACCGGACTCGCCCATTAACTATGTGGTGACCAACACGAACGACAGCGACACGGGCTCGCTCCGGCAAGCGATCCTCGACGCCAACGCCAGCCTGGGAGCCGACACCATCAGTTTCAGCATTGGCAGCGGCGCGAAGACGATAACCCCCGCATCGGCTCTGCCCAACATAATCGAGGCGGTCACCATCGACGGCACCACGCAACCAGGGTTCGCCGGCATGCCGCTCATAGAAATCAATGGAGTCAATACAGGTCCGTTTTCAGGTAGTGTGACAGGTCTGCTGCACATCACGGGCGGAAGGAGTGTCGTCCGAGGGCTGGTTCTCAATCAATTCAATAACAGCGGCATCGCTCTCCTGAACAGCGGGAACAGCATAATCGAAGGTAACTTTATCGGCACGGACGTCACGGGCAGGCTGGACAGAGGAAACGGGGACGGCATCAGCATCGACACCGCGAACAACCTGGTTGGCGGGACAACCACGGCGGCGCGAAACCTGATTTCCGGTATGAGTACCGGAGTCAAATTCACCACCTTCAACCCTGAGCTGGCGCAACAAAACCTGGTGCAGGGAAATTTCATCGGCACTAACATCACGGGCAACCAGAAGATCGCCAACTCGTCCGGGGGCGTAACAACGCGTAGTGCGCCCGGTTCTCCCAATAACACCATCGGGGGCTTGACGGCCGGAGCGCGCAACATCATTTCTGGTAATGGCACTAACGTCGATCTTGTTTACACAGGCTCAACCGGCAATTTGATTCAGGGCAACTACATTGGCCCTAACGTCAGCGGCACGGCGTCCATCCCTAACAACACCAGCACTGGTGTGTCGATCAACAGCGGGGCAAGTGGCAACACGGTTGGGGGAACCACGGCCGCCGCGCGAAACATAATTTCGGGTAATCTGTTCGGCGGTGTACAAATCGGTGTGTCCGGCGTTGTTGGAATCACAAACAACAACCTGGTGGAAGGCAACTACATCGGCACAGATGCCGCCGGCACCGGTGCGCTGGGTAATGGCGGCGCGGGCGTCACTATCCCGGCCAACGCCAACACCAACCTGATCCAGAACAACCGCATAGCCTTCAACGGAAGTGACGGTGTGCAGGTCCTGAATGTCGGCGATGGCGTCGATACGCCTGGCATCGAGGATGCGATCACAGATAACGAGATCTACTCAAATGGCGATCTGGGGATCGATCTTGGCACGTCTGGCATTACCCCCAACGATCCTGGTGATGCCGACACTGGACCAAACAACCTCCAGAATTTTCCGGTGCTGACGGACTATTCTTTTGGCGCTTCCGGCCTTTCTCCGCCGAAAGGGGCGCTGGCCGTCACCTCGCCCATCACCGTTAGCGGCACGTTGAACAGCACCCCAAACACGACATTCACGATTCACTGGATCTTCAGTACGGACTCGGTATGCGTCGGAAGTCAGTTTGTCACCCAGCCGCTTGCTTTGGGAAAAATTCCCGGCGTGTTGACTGACGGCAGTGGTAACGCATCTTTTAGCTTTCCTTTCGATTTTCCCCCGGGGACGAGCAGCGGGGTCATCAACTGCGAAGCCAAGGACCCAAACGGTAACACCTCAGAATTCTCGGCCTGCCTGCCCGTAAGTGCGACGCCGTCAATCTCGATTAGTGATTTCACTCAAAGCGAAGGTAATAGCGGCACTACCTCGTTCACGTTTACCGTAAACCTGTCCAGGACCAGTCCGCTGCCAATTAGCGTTGACTACGCCACCGCGAATGGCACGGCCACCATCGAGGACATTGACTACGCGCTAACCGGCGGCACCCTGATCTTCAATCCCGGCGAGATAAGTAAACCAATCACTGTGCCGGTCAACGGCGACAACAAGCTCGAGCCGGGCGAAACATTCTTCGTCAACCTTTCGAACCCAACCAATGTCACCATCGCAGACGGTCAGGGTCTGGGCACAATTACGAACGATGATCCGCAACCGGCGATAACGATCAATGATGTCAGTCAGAACGAGGGCAATACCGGCACCACGTCATTCGCGTTTACGGCGACTCTATCCAATCCCAGCTATCAAACCGTTACGGTGAATTACGCGACTTCCAACGGCACAGCTACGACTACGGACAACGACTACTCGTCAACCACCGGGACTTTGACGTTCAATCCGGGCGAGAC
Organism: Pyrinomonadaceae bacterium; assembly: GCA_036506395.1. GTDB lineage: Bacteria > Acidobacteriota > Blastocatellia > Pyrinomonadales > Pyrinomonadaceae > DASXRU01. The sequence goes on from DASXRU010000118.1 coordinate 18,537, forward strand.
CAGCAAGGGAATCTCAGTTTCCGTCACAGGAGACAACAAGTTCGAGCCCAACGAGACTTATTTCGTCACTCTGTCCGGTGCAACACAGGCCACGATTGCCGACAGCCAGGGGCAGGGCACAATTTCGAATGACGATTTGCAGCCCACGATCTCAATCAACGATGTCAGTCAGGGTGAGGGCAACAGCGGCACGGCATCGTTCACCTTTACTGTCAGTTTATCCAATCCAAGCTATCAAACCGTCGCGGTCAACTACGCCACTGCCAACGACACAGCCATCGCAAGTGGCGACTACCAAACCAAAAGCGGCACGTTGACATTCAATCCCGGCGACATGACTAAGACGTTTGTCGTTCTCGTCAATGGCGACACGTTGAATGAAGCCGACGAAACGTTCTTCATAAACCTCTCCGGCAATACGAATTCGACTATCGCCGACGGCCAGGGTGTGGGCACCATCGCCAACGATGATCCGGTGCCGAGCTTTTCCATCACCGATGTGAGTGTGACCGAAGGCAACAGCGGCACAATCAACGCGACCTTCACCGCGAGCTTATCGGCTGCCAGCGGCCAGACCACGACGGTGCAGTACGCCACGGCTGACGGCACTGCCGCCGCGGGCGACTATCAATCGACCACCGGCACGCTGACCTTCGATCCCGGGGACACCAGCAAGTCGATCACAGTCGTGGTGAACGGTGATCTCGTCCATGAGCCGGATGAGACCTTCTTTGTGAATCTGTCCAATGCGACGAATGCCACCATCGCCGACAACCAGGGTGTGGGCACGATCACCAACGACGATCCTGTGCCGGGGATTTCGCTTAACGACGTGACAGCGAACGAGGGCAACAGTGGCACGATGTCGTTTGGATTTACTGTTAGTCTCTCCAATCCCAGCTCTCAAACCATCACAGTCAACTACTCAACGGCTGATGGCACTGGTGCGGCCGGCAGTGATTACCAGAGCGCCAGCGGCACGCTTACTTTCAATCCCGGTGACACGAGTAAGCCAATCAGTGTCTCGGTCAATGGCGATGCTCTGAATGAATCAGATGAAACTTTCTTCGTAAACCTCTCGGGAGCGACGAATGGGACCATCACGGACACCCAGGGACTGGGCACAATCACTAACGACGACCCGGTGCCGAGCCTCTCGATCAACGACGTGGGCCTGGCTGAAGGTAACAGCGGTACTACCAATGCAACCTTCACGGTGAGCTTGTCCGCTGCCAGTGGCCGGACGGTGACGGTCAACTATGCAGCGGCGAACGGCACGGCTACAGTTGGCAGTGATTATCAGAGCGCGAGCGGCATCTTGACCTTCAATCCCGGCGAAACCACGCATCAGGTCGTCGTAGTCGTGAACGGCGATATCGCCAACGAGATCGACGAAACGTTTTTCGTGAACCTGTCCGGCGCCACGAACGCCACTATCGCGGACACCCAGGGCGCCGGCACGATCCTGAATGATGACGGCGCGCCCACGCTCTCGATCAATGACCTGACGGTAACGGAAGGCAACAGCGGCACGACGAATGCGACCTTCACGGTGACTTTGTCTCCGGCCAGCGGCCAGACGGTGACGGTGCAATACGCGACAGCAGATGGCAGCGCGTTGGCCGGAAGCGATTATCAGAGTGCCGGCGGAACGATTACTTTCGATCCCGGCGATACGAGTAAGCCCGTCACAGTCTTAGTCAATGGCGACCCTCTGAATGAACCAGGCGAAACGTTCTTTGTAAATCTCTCCAACTCCACAAATTCGACCATCGCTGACAATCAGGGTATGGGCACGATCGCCAATGACGATCCGGTGCCGCAATTGAGCGTCAACGACATTAGCCTGGCGGAAGGAAATAGCGGCACTGCTACGGCGACCTTTACGGTGAGTTTGTCCGCGGCCAGCGCCCAGACCGTGAGCGTCAACTATGCGACGGCTGACGGCACGGCAACGACTGGCGGCGACTATCAGAGCACGAGCGGCGCCCTGACCTTCAATCCCGGCGATACGAGCAAGTCAATCACGGTGCTGGTCAACGGCGACACGACTTTCGAGTCTAATGAGACCTTCCTGGTAAATCTCACCGCTCCAATCAACGCCACTATGGGCGACGGCCAGGGTGAGGGCACAATCTCGAACGACGATTCGCAGCCCGCGATCTCGATCAATGATGTCAGTCAGGGGGAAGGCAACAGCGGTACGACTTCGTTCACCTTCAGCGTCGGTCTTTCCAATTCAAGCTCTGAGACAGTGACGGTGAACTACACCACGGCTGATGGCACGGCCGGCACAGCAAACAACGATTACTCATCAAGCAGCGGCACTGTGACCTTCAATTCCGGCGATACCAGTAAATCGATCACCGTACTCATCAACGGCGACGCGTTGAGTGAAGCAGATGAAACGTTCTTCGTGAACCTCTCGGGCGCCGCGAATGCGACTATTGCGGACAATCAGGGTTTGGGCACAATCAGCAACG
>DASXRU010000119.1:0-10069 GCA_036506395.1 Pyrinomonadaceae bacterium
ATGTTTCGGGCGTCGCCCAGGGCCACGGTGCCGGTGACCGCGATACGCTTTTGGGCCGCGCGCAAGACGATGCGCGCATATCGCCCCGGCTGGCCGCGCCGCATACCGGGGCTGAGCGCGACGCGTTCAATCTTCGCGCCCGGCAACATTTCACATGCGGCGCGCGCCAGTTTTTCGCAGCGGACATGGCGCGCTGCGGCCACGGTTGCGGTCAACGATTTCGCTGAGGCCCGCGGAATCAATTCCAGAATTGCGCGCTCCGCTCCCATGCGCCTGGCCGCTTCCAAACGCAACTTGTCGCTGGTCCACTCCCATCCTCTGATACGCCATGAGCGGGTGCCCTTTTCAGTCCAGCAGGAAAAGATCAAACGCCGGTGCGCAAAGGAAAAATCGAAGTCGCCTCGTTGAAGTGAAGTTTGCGGCGCGCCAATTTCTGCCGACAGAAACCATTCGGCATGCGCATCCACCAGTTCCCTGATCGCACGCTGAGCGTTTTCAATTGAGGTTGAATTCGTGAGGGGTTGAAGCATTGGGGAAGTCCTCAACCCGTATGTTAACATCCGGATTTACCGAACATTATTCACCGACATCTTAGAGCATCAGTTTATTCTTGCAAGGATATCTACAATGAAGTCTGTCTACCTCGCCGGCGCAGTGCGCACTCCGATCGGGCGCTTCGGCGGAACATTGGCCGCCTGGACCGCCGCGGACATGGGCACGGCAGTCGCAGTTGAAAGCATGAAGCGCGCTCGCGTTCGCCCCGATCAGATCGAGGATGCAATCTGGGGCTGCGCGCGCCAGGCCGGCGGCGGTCCAAACGTGGCGCGGCAAATTACTTTTCGCGCCGGCGTGCCGGAAACCACTCCCGCATTCACGGTCAATCAAGCCTGCGGCTCGGGCTTGAGGGCAGTCATACTTGCAGCGCAGGAAATTGTATTGGGCCGCGCCAATGCAGTCCTTGCGGGTGGCACGGAAAGTATGTCGCGGGTCCCGTATTTCGCCGAAGGCGCACGCTGGGGCATGCGAATGGGAAACACGGAACTGGTGGACGGCATGTATCGCGACGGCTTCAACGATCCACTCTCGCAACTCGTAATGGGTGAAACTGCCGAGAACCTTGCCCGCCGTTATGACATCTCGCGCGCAGAGCAGGACCAGTACGCACTGCGATCCCAACAACGAGCGGCGGCGGCCTGTGAATCAGCACGATTTGAGGCGGAAATTCTGCCGCTGGAAATGAAAGGCCGAAAAGGCGGGCCGGCAATGTTCGCCCACGACGAACACTATCGGGCCGGAACATCAATTGAAAGTTTGCAGAAATTGCCGCCGGTATTTTCCCGGGATGGCACCGTTACCGCCGGCAATTCTTCCGGCATAACTGATGGCGCCGCCAGTGTGGTCGTGATGAACGAAGAAGCCCTGAGTGCTTCGGGCGCCGAGCCGCAAGCGCGCATCGTCGATTACGAAATCGTCGGCGTGGCGCCGGAAATCATGGGCATCGGCCCGGTGCCCGCGGTTCACAGACTGCTCGAAAGACAGCAGCTCTCACTTTCGGATATTGATCTGATTGAGTTGAATGAAGCGTTTGCCGCCCAGGTGATTGCCTGCGATCGCGATCTGCATTTCGACCCGCAACGCTTGAACGTAAACGGCGGCGCGATCGCTCTGGGCCATCCCATTGGCTGCACCGGAGTGCGCATCATTACCACTCTGGTACACGAAATGAAAAAGCGAGCGGCAAAGCGCGGGCTGGCAACACTATGCGTCAGCGGCGGAATGGGTATCGCGCTTTTGCTTGAACGCGTGTGAATTCTTCTGTCAGTTTCCCCTCTCCCGTCTGGGAGAGGGGTCAGGGGAGAGGGAATTACGCGTACAAGCCCCCACCCCGACCCTCACCCAGCGGGGGAGGGAGATTGCAGAACTACAAACTGAAGGAAGCTCTGAACAAGTGCTTTGATCAGAGCTTCCTGAAGTTTGTCGGACAATTTCCCCGGCGGGCGGGCGTAACTCACCAGACAATCAAATGAAAAACTCTCGCTCGCGTCTGGTGTTGCTTGCCGCCGTGATTTTGCTGGCGTTGGGCGCTCTGATCTACTGGACCCAACATCGACAAGAACGTTCAAAGCCCATCGACTCTTCCCAACTCGCGAAGCTTTCTACCGTACCTCCTTTCGCCACAAAAGAACCGCCGCGCTACCAGGCCACGAGAATCAGCACCAGCAGCAATACAACATCCGGCTCCGATGCCAATGAAACGAAGTCCAGCCGCATTATGATCGCTCGCGATGGCGACAAGCGTCGTGAAGACTATGATCTTGGTGGCTTCAGCGTTTCATATCTGGAGTTGCCGTCGGCGCACTATGCCCTCTTGCCATCGCAAAGAATCTATGCGGATCTTGACAGTGAACCGGGCGCCGGCATGCAGGCCGAATTAGTTCCCGAGTTTTCGCCCGACAAACTGCTGAATCAATCGCTCTCTGAGTCTCGCTATGAAGTATTGGGAAATGAAGTTGTAAACGGCCGGGCGACGACCAGGTTTCGCGTTATCTCCACGAATGTCGGCGAACCAAATTCCCTGAAGTCGGAAACCTTGATTTGGATTGATCAATCGCTGGGAATGCCCATCAAATCGGAAACCACAATCGCGGCAGAGGGCAACAGAACAAAGTTCACCACAGAGTTGCAAAGCATCACCGAAAACGTTGACAGTAAACTCTTCGACTTGCCGGCAGAGTTCAGGAAAGTGAGTTATGGGGAATTTGAGCGGCAACTAAGAAGGTTGGCCGGAGGAAGATAGAGGGCCAACCCCACTCGGCGAGCGCGCATCGCACAAGGAGTTGACCCCTCTCCCATTGCGCCGAGCTGATGGCGAATGATGAGTCAAGCAAACCATTTTCCATATATCATTTGTCATTTCTCATTTGTCATTGCAGTCCGGATGTTGCGCGCTTCCCAGGCTTCTTTGCACCCAGGGAGTAAATGAAAAATGAGAAATGACAAATGATATATGGAAAATCTAATGACTTCGCACGAACGGCATAACGAATTGCCGGGTAGAATCTCAAGCTCTTATAAAACTTCCGGAAAGGTCCAATGGTCACCGTGAACAAGAGAACATTAGCCCTGTCGCCCGCTTTCGCACTGCTATTCACAGTTGTATTTGTTTGCGACGTCCGGGCCCAGCGAACTGCGGCACAGCGTCCGCGAACGAACGCATCCAATATTCTAAATACGCTTCCTGCATCTGACGCAGTCATTTTCGTCGATGTACGACGCTTGCTGAACGAGGCGATCCCCGGCGTATTCGCCGCGGAACCGGCAAAGCTGGCCCAGGCAAATACCCAAATTGATAACTTCAAGACAAAGACGGGGATCGACCCGCGGTCGTTCGATCGCCTGGCCGTCGGCCTGCGATACACGTACCCCGCGCCCGGCGTGACGAAAGTGGAAAGCGTTGCGATAGCGCGCGGCACATTCAATGCCGGCAGTGTAGTCGCCGCGGGACGCCTGGCCGCGAACGGCAAGTTTCAGGAGCAGAAATACAAAGGCGCCACGATCTACGTTTTCAGTCTTAACCAACAGATCCGGCTGTTTGGACTTTTCAATTTGCGGGTCAGCGATCTCGCGGTGTCTATCCTCGACGCGAATACCGTGGCGATGGGCAGTCCGTTATCTGTGCGCGGGGCGATTGATGCGGGCAAGATTGGCAAGCGAGCCAGCAGCGAGCTTATTGCGCTGGCGATGAGCGATCCCAACGCTATTATCGGGTTCGGCGGCAATGTTTCGCCGGCGCTATTACAGAATCTCAATTTCGGCAACGACATGCTCGCCAAAGACATTTCTTCGATCCGGCAAGTCTATGGCTCAGTCGGTTCGAGCGCGGCCAGCTTTTCGGTATCGCTGGTAGCGCGAACCTTCAACCCCGCGCAGGCTCAAAGCTTGAGCGATACGGTGACGGGACTGAAACAACTAGGTGGTTTGTTTGTGGGGCGGCTGCCCGACGCAAAAAGGAAATTAGCGCAAAGCGCGCTTGATAACCTGAAGATCGCTACTCAGGGAAATGAGCTTCGGATTAGAATCGACGTTTCGCAAGCTGATGTGGCATCCGTGATAAAGACCCCTTGAGGTTTGTCGGGCTGTGGGGTTGTCAGAACCGCCTGCGGTAGCGGGCGGTTGATCTATCGGTCCGACTTGCTTGATAGCGCTGGTTCAACCGCCCGCTGCCGCAGGCGGCTCTGACAATGCTGGCTAATGCTTCTTATTTTGTGGCCGGCATCGGGAAGTTCAAGGGCGGACGTTGACGTGGTGCTGCTACCGGCTCTTCATCCGCCAAACGATCCAGTACGTCCTGATAAATTTTGATCTTGCCTTCGCGCTGCAGGCGCGCCTGGATGGCCGTGATGTAGTCTCCAAAGACCTGGCCCTGCCGCTCTGATAACGCAGCTTCCATTAACTGATCGCGCTGGCCGGCAAATTTCGTAAGGTCCGCGGGAACGCTCTTCGGCACGCCCAGTACTACCCAGTTAGCTCCCACTTTGACGGGCGTCGTGGTGACCTCGCCAACCTTCAGGCCATAAATTGCTTCATCGAGTTCCGGCGATGTTCCCGCCTTGCCCAAAGCCTCACTAAGTTTGTAATCATTTTGCGTCTCGGCCTCGAGGCCAAGTTTTTCGGCAGCGGCTTTTAAATCCCCCGGGCCCTTGGCGGCCGATGCCAGCTCACGAGCTTTCTGTTCGAGTTGTGCCTGCGCGCGTTCATTGCGCACGGCCGACGCGATCTTGTCTTTGATTTCCTCAAAGTCCGGAATACGCGGCTCTTTCTTATCGACCAGCATAGGGATGGCAAAGCCCCCCTTCACGCCCGTCCGCTCACCGATGTCGTTCGGATTGTTCAGCGGCGCAATTGCGTCTTCGAACTGCTGTGAATTGCCAATGTTGGGGACGTCATCGCCCGGCTTCACGTATGGAGTTTCCCGCACCATATCCGCCGGGCTCATGTTTGCTTCAGCGGCTAACTCCTGTGCGACCTTCTGCGGATCCTTAGTCTCTTTCAATCGAGACTGGGCCCGCTCCGCTAACTTCGCTGCGCTGGCATAGGCGCGCCGATTTCGCAGCGAGGCCAGTAATTCCGGACGTGCCTCGTCAAAAGTCTTGGACACATCCTCACCACGACGCAGAATGTACCAGTTGCTGGCATATTTAATGGGAATATCGGAGACGTCGCCCGGGGCCATATCGACAGCTCGCTCATATAGAGCGTCAGGCTTGTTCGGGTTCTTCTTGATTGGATGAGGCAGAAAGCCTCCGTTCTTAGCCGTTGCCGGATCCTCGGAATTGCCCCGCGCCAGTTCGGCAAAGGCCGCTTCAGTCGCCTGGCCCGTAGTTCCCCGTGCCTTTGCGATTAAGTCTTTCGCTTTTTGTTCGACCTGGGCGTCGAGATCCTTTCGTGCTACTTTCAGGACAATCTGCTGCACTTTGACTCCCGCCTGTTTGCTCGCCGGCGGAAGCCTGTCAAACTCCGCACGCAGATCCTTATCCGAGATGGGAAGCTTCTCGCCAATCTTTGCGAGATCGATATAGACATAGCGAATCTTTTTTTGCGGCACCAGGATGCGGTAGTCAGTTTTGTGCTGTTCGTAATAAGCGCGCAGGTCGGCGTCCGAGATTTCAATCTTCTGCGCTAGTTTGTCAGCTGAGACGACAACGTAAGTGACGTCGAAAAAACTGTTCTTGCGCTTGAACTCGTCCTTAATTTCATCCTCGGAGACCCGGACTCCCGCTGTCAGAAACGCTCTCAGCTTTCCCGCGCTGATGCGGTCACGTTCGCTGGCCTCGAAGCGTTCTATTCCACCGTACCGGGCATTAACGACTTCCTTGTAGCGGTCGATGTCAACTTTGCCGGCCGCGTCGGCAAACGCCTTGCGAATGTCATCGGCTACCTCCGCATCAGAAGCCGCCAGGCCCAGACGCCGGGCTTCCTGGGCAATAATTTTCTGCTGCAGAAGCCCATCCAGAATGCGCTTATCGTTGAAGCCCATTTGCTCCAGGCTAACCTGGCCGCCGAACTGGCTGAACCGCTGTTGAATATTCTCTTTCTGTATGGCGAAATCGCCAACCGTCACTTCATCACCATTGACCTTCGCCAGTACCTCGCCGCTTTTTGTGGGCTCAAGCGAATTCGCCCCACGATTGGGGGTGAAGAACATCACCAGACTAACCGCCATCAGCACAGCAAAGCCGACGATCACTAATTTGCGCGAGCGCTCCAGGCGACTTAATTGTTTGAGCATTATTGAAACCTTTTTCCGTTCTGAGTTCCCTCTGCACAAGACTGTCCGGGCCGAGGTGCAAGTTTGGAATCAGGAATTCTAGTTGAGACGGCCTCGACGCTGCAACCCGCGGGACGACCTGATTGAACTGGTGACGACCGTACTAACCGTAGGTTTGTTTGTAAGGACAAGTCTGATACTGCTGTGTGAGAAAGGGTGCATTCCTGGCTGTTCGGTATCCTACGGAAGTCTCGCGCTAGGCAGAAGCCTTATTCTGGAAAGTTGAATACGGTTGCTTTACCACGAGCAATTCTCTCTGTGTCTTTCATAAGAAACCCTTGTCGACCCGTTGAAGCGGAACGAAATGGCGCAGCAAGCTTTTCAGGTACTGGTAACAACAGGCCAATCTGCTCGCGTTCGGACTGGTTGGCTACGGACGCCGACGATAGACTAAGTCTGACCGCGACTTTATCTCCCTCTAGGTGGTGGAATGCAAATCGTGTCAAATAGTCAGGCGGCAATCCAAGACCAGAGCTGCCCAATACATAACCCTGCGTTGCTAGTAAGTCGGACAGTTCACGCAAACTACGCGGCGGGGGCTTGAGATCAAAAGAGTCGAGCGCGGTCTGAATCACGCGGTCGGCTAGTAATGCCCGAAGTATATCTCGCCCGGCGAAATAATCGGTTAGTTTGACAATCTTTTTCGGAGGATCTGCCATATCGATATTCATCATAGGCGTACTTTCTTGACGCACATAAGAGATCCCTCCCGACTTCGAAAGGTCTAGTGTGGTGAAGCGGTAGTCCTCCGAAGGATGAGCACCTCCACAAAAGTCCGCGTACTCGTCTTCGAAGCTTACCAGGGCTCCCACAACGGATAACAGAGTCAAGCGGCGCTCATAGGTACAGTCCTCTATCTTTCGGTTTGGACGCTTGGCGTGGATATAACTCGCGGTGAAATCCTGAAAGCCCTCTTCGACAAAAGAAGCCCAGATCCGATCCGTTCCGAGCGCCGACTCCACGTAGAGATCGTGCGTAGTCCACCGAATCTTATATCCCACGCTTTCACCTAGCCAGATCAGTTCTTCCGCGGAGCTTCCGGGGCCAATCCTTTTGTCGCTCGTGGTATGCTGGATTTGGCTGTTGGTTGGCGAGCTTGAACTGGTCGTACCTACATTGCTATAGGACGACCCTTCGCACGCCATCAGAACGACGCATATTACTAGCGGCCACGTTCGCAATAACCCAACCATAATCGTTGCCCCTTCGTTCTCACGGAAAAACCAAGATTGCTCTGGCTAGTGAATAGGTGCGTGGACGGGAGGGCTCCACTGGCACCGGTCCAGAGCCCTTAAGTAGTTGTTGGCATAACCAGCGAAAGTATTCGCCCGATCAGAACCGTTAACAATGGCCCTAGCTCCGACGAAGTCGGTCTCGTCGTCGTTAATGTAGTCAGCCAATCGCTCTCGTCCGCGAGTGAATGTTCCTTCTTGCATTCCATATACTGCGATCTGTGCGGCATTCTCTGGCACCAATGCCAAGTCTGGATCACCCACCATGTCAACGCCCAGCCTATCCGCCCAATATTGATAGTTGCCGCGACCAGTTATTTGCACGTAACCCCTGCCCCTGAATAGATAACCATCGCCCTTTTGCGTATTTCCTAACTGTGTAGCCTTCTTGCTAGGGGGCTCGTATTTCTTCTGAGCATCCGTTGGCCCCCATCCCTCCGTCATTCGGTTTCCCATTTGTGATTCACCCATGGCTGACGCTAGGACATAAGCCGCCTGTGCACGCGTCAGACCAGCCGCTCCCGCATTGCTGAGCAAGAGTGGAACTGATTCCCGGGCTGCGTCGCGAAGAGGCTTGAAGGTAGCGTCCACCACTGAGTCCACGCATGAATCTCCTCCGCGTATGATCCTCTGCGGCGCGAAAAACACTATACGCGACTCTATTTTATCGTCAACAAAAGTGTGCGCATAGAAGGCATAGAGTCCGAGACCATAATCTATGATGTGCTCTCTTTGGGGTCTCCTGCCCGACTTCCGATTCATTTGAAGGTACTGATACTGGACTTCGAGGGCGCCCTGTCCCATCAACCGATTGACCAAGTCGCAGGACGTGGGAATGCCGTCGAGCGTGCAGCCCGCGCCCGGATTCTCGATGGCGGCGAAACGACTATCAGCCGGGCCACCGCCTCCCTCAGGAATATCCCCCGGAGCGCCACTGTGACCAAGCCCGCTGTGGTCATTTAGAGGCACCTTTGCGCCTGCGGGATCGAACTCCCTACGAATGTCTAATCCAGTAACTGTGTTGCTCGTGAAGAACTCATATTGGCTGGCGCCAATCGGGCTAATCTGCTTCAAGAGAACATAGTCTGATCCTGGCACTTGCCTCGCCAGCAAACTTCCTGCCGGCGTGTAAACATAACCCAACTGTTTTTGTCCGCTGCTATTCAGTTCTTCAATAATTGCTCCTCCTAAAACACTCGACCGCAGGTAGTAAGTCGTGGTCATCGATCCACTGCCGTCTGAAATCTCGCGGATTCTGTACCCATCACCATCAAAATCGTTCTGGGTGCTGGTTGGGACGTACCCGTAAGTTACCCACCTTTGTCCGGCCAACGAAATATTTCGTCCAGCGGCATCATAGCCGTAAGTGCGCGTGTCAATACTCGCGATTCGACCGTCAGCGTCGTAACCCCAGCCTGTGCGCCGGCCGTTGGTGTAGCTCGCCGAATCGTAAAAGTCATTCAGCCAGCTTTCACTGAAGCGGTAAGTGGTATTGTCCCACGCGTTGTATTCGAAAGTTTCGTACGTTGGCACAGCCCCGAAGTCGTGGCGGGCCTCGCCGCCTGATGCCGCAGCCGTCAGGCGGCCAGCATGGTCGTAAGTATAGGCGCGGTCAAAGTTGTTATCGGTCGTGTTGTGCACAAAGCTGATGCGACCGTCGTTGAAGTAGTCGTAGTTCTGATTAACAACCCCGCCGCTGACATCAAAATGACTGGCTCGTAGGCGCGCGTTGTAACCAAACGAAGCGGTGTGACTGGCGCCCGCGGAGATTTGCTTCAAGGCACCCCAGGCTCGATATTGAAAGCCCGACGCATAATTCGAGACGCCGCCGACGAGGTTATCTGAACCTGTCACTGCGTTGAGCCGCCCAGCCCCATCATATCCATAGTTGATGGTCGTGTTCGTCGCGTCAGTGACCTTCTTCAACTCGCCCGCCAAATTGTAATCATAGCTGAGCGTGAAGCTACCAACGCCAGTGAATGTTCGCGTCTCCGATGTCATCTGCGATAAGACATTGTAACTGTAGGCCGTGCTTCCAGAACCATCCGTCATGCCGGTGCGGTTGCCAGCCGCATCGTAACTGTAGCTCGTAGCAATTGTGCTTTGCCCGGACAAGGTATGGGTGGCGCTGGTTACCAGGTGTCTACCGTTGTAACCATAGGTACAAGTTGCGCCGCGGGCATCGGTGACTTTTTGAATTTTGTCATCGTTGAAGTAATCCCAGATCGTGTGATCGGTGGAAGAAGAGTTGTTCGGATCGACTTGTTGTTCCGGCGCGTGCTTCGTCTTCAGTCTTCCGTAACCATCGTAAGTCATCGAGGTTTGCTGGCACGTACCCGAAGGGCATGAGCCGTCGCCGGTTGCCTGTCCCGAATAAGCATTGGCAAATGTCACCTGGTCGCGCGCGTTGTAGGTATTCACAGCCGCCGAGTACACGCTGCCGTCCCAGTTCAAGACTTCGCTCTTGGCAGTGCGTCCCACCACGTCGCTGTAAACTTTCTGCCTCCGG
>DASXRU010000120.1:0-4839 GCA_036506395.1 Pyrinomonadaceae bacterium
CTGTTCGCCGCCGGGGCCGACCTCTTCGGCGTGGTCAACTTCGAGACTTTCTTCAAGAATACGCAGCCGTGGATGGCCGCCATCTCGAAGGTCGAGTACGGCGACCCCGACAAGGAAGCCGAAATGCTGCGCCGCCTTTCGCCCATTAACCGCATAGACCGCGTGAAGACTCCGACTATAGTCTTGCACGGGGCGAACGACACGAACGTCCCTGTCGTCGAAGCGGAGCAGGTGGTGGAGAGTTTAAAGAAGAGGAACGTGCCGGTCGAGTACGTCTTGTTTCCGGATGAGGGACACGGGTGGCGTAAGACCCCGAACCGCATTCGCTCCGCAGTGTCGATTGTTAAATTCTTCGAGACATATTTAAAGGCTAAGTAGCGGTTAGTTTTTCGATGAGTCCTGAACGAGGAGATTTGCCTGGTGAAGATCACAGCAGCTTTCTTGTTAGAGGCCCACCCGCTACCGCATGGTGGTACCGACCTCATAGGACCGCTTGTTGTGCTAAATCTCAATCGAAGGAGAGTGACAAATGAACGCCAAACGAGTGTGCGCAAAGCTAACCTTGGCTTTCGTCGCAACGGTTTGCTGTCTTAGCTTCAGCGGGTGCGACGGCGACTATGCGGTTCCCATCACATCAACCCCGACGCGCAAGATTGACCAGCGACTTCTGGGCAACTGGCTCTCAAAGGATGGCTCGGACAAGATCAAGGTGCGCAAATTGGACGATTCGATCTACATTGTGTCCTTCAACGGCGATTTGTACCGGGCTTTCCATTCGGACCTGGGCGGAACTGCTTTCATCAGCGCTCAGGAGATTGATTCTTCCGATCGCAAGTATGCCTATCTGGCATACAAGCTATCAGACGATGGCAAACGGCTTTCCGTGCGAGCTGTCAACACCAAATTAATCCCTAAGGAGACGAACAGCTCTGTCAGAGTTCAGAAGCTGCTGAAGATCAATTTGCAGAGCGCAGAGTTGTTTGACGATGAAGCCCAGTTTGACAGGGACAAGTGATTGGCCATCTGGCTTGCGAGGCGCGAACGTACGGTTGGCGGCGGGTATTCCACAGGGAGGGCTTCAATGAAAATTGTTGCTACTTTTATGGCGGCCGTGGGCCTTCTTCTCAGCGCTTCGAGTGTGTCTCTGGCGTGTGTCTGTAATGTTCAGTCGCCCGCGCCTTCCTTAACCAAAGAACAATGGCGGCAAGACTTGCAGTTCTTAGCTAAGGAATTGCCCAAGCGGCATAAGAATGCTTTCCACGCCGTTACGAAGGAACAGTTCGAACGCGCCGTTGCTGAATTCGATGCGGCCATTCCCTCTTTGCAGGAACATGAAATCCTGGTCGGGCTGCGGCGAATTGTCGCGATGGTTGGCGACGCGCATACCGCCTTGGCTCCATCACAAACTTTCAGGCGTTACCCGCTAACACTGTACTGGTTCGGCGATGACTTGCGCGTGCTGAGAACGACCGCCGCGTATAAACGCGCCCTCGGCGCGCGTGTCGTCGGGATTGGCGGATTAAGTATCGGTGAGGCGGTGTCCCGGGTGAACACTTTAATCCCGCGCGAAAATGATCAGTTCCTTCGCTATTCGAATGTCAGTTACCTGCCCTACGCGGACGTGCTCCACGCTCTTAAGATTGCGCCGGAGCTCAACAGGATTCAATGGACTTTTGAGGATGCCGAGGGCAAGCGGTTCTCATTAGACCTGGAGGCCGCACCGCCCGACGCCAAAGTCGAATGGCTCTCGACCTTGAAACAAGTCCCACTCAACCGGCAGAGGTTGAATGAGTTGATGTGGTTCACCACCCTGCCTGATTCGCAAACCGTTTACCTGAACCTTAAAGTCTATCCGGACGCAGACACTTTTAAGCGTGTCGCCAGTGACTTGTGGAAGACGATTGATAGTGCGCCATTCAAACGTCTGGTTATAGACGTACGCCAGAGTAACGGCGGCGACTTCATGAAATTTCGCGCGTACTTACTGAAGGAACTTAAGGAGCGTCCCGCCTTCCGCAAACCCGGCAGCTTGTTTGGGATCATCGGGCGGGGCACACATTCAGCCGCGATGGTGAGCGCAATAGAACTGCGCAATGAAATGGGTGCGACTCTTGTTGGGGAACCAAGCGGCTCGAAGCCGAACAGCTATTCGGAGAACGACGAGTTCACGCTGCCAAATTCACATCTTCAGGTCTCCTACTCAACGCGGTATTACAAATTACAGGACCAGGATACGCCATCGCTGATGCCCGACAAGTTGATTGCGCCGGCCTGGGAGACCTATACCGCGGGCCGTGATCCGGTGATGGAATGGATAGCCGCGCAGCCTTTGCCAAAGTAATTTTGAACCATTGCTTACACTTGGATGGATTCGACTACTTCGGAGTACACGATCATGACCAATGTGAAACCCGTACCCGAAGGCGTTCCGGTTGTGATGCCGATGTTGGTGTGCCGCGACGCTTCGGCTGAGATTGACTTCTGCAAGACTACGTTTGGCACCCTGGAGTTGGTGCGCCGGCCGGGCCCGGATGGGACCGTGGCGCATGCGGCGCTGACGATCGGCGGCGCCATGATTATGATCGAAACAGAGTGGCCAACGCTGGCGAGCCGTGCTCCGCAGTCGGACGGCAGCTCGCCGGTGGTGATCTACGTCTATGTAGAAGACGTGGACAAAGCAATAGAGCGGGCGGTGGCCGCCGGGGCGAAGGTCCTCCTTCCGGTAAAGAACCAGTTCTGGGGTGACCGCACCGGGCGGATTCTCGATCCGTCGGGACACGTATGGACCATCTCCACTCGCGTCGAAGAAACTTCGTCCGGAGATAGGGAGGAACGCTGGTCCAACATCTCGAAGGGTTGATATGGGCGCTTCCTGCCGCTGAGGTGCGGCGTTATTGAGATTTGACTTGTGATGAATACTGAACGTGTTCGCAATGACTTTGATGAAATCGCCCGCCTGACTGATTGTCACGTAGGCGGAGGGGAGCGGTACGATTCATTTCTGCTGTCGCTGGTGCCTCGTGATGCCGTGTCGATTCTCGACATCGGGTGTGGTCTTGGCCGGCTGGCGACAAAACTTGCGACCCACAATCGCCAGGTCACCGGGGTGGATCTCTCGCCGGAAATGATCGCCGGAGCTCAGAAGGAAAGCCGAGGAGATCAGAACCTAACATTTCTTTGCGGCGACTTTCTTGATAAAAACCTTACCAAACAGCAATTTGATTTCGTGATCTCGGCTGCGGTTTTGCATCACGTGCCGGCAAACGTTGCCGTGCCTCGAATGGTAGAGCTGTTACGCCCGGGGGGACGACTCGTGATCCACGATGTTCGCTCTAACACCGGGCTGGCCGAACAGATCATGGGGAATTTCGCGCTGGCCCAGGTCCTCGCCTTGCGACTGTGGCGGACTGGACGCGTACTATATCCCCGCCCTCTCCGAGAGGCGTGGGCGCGGCACACTGCCGAAGAGACGTACCTGACGCAACCGGAAGCTAAAGCGCTTGCGACGCGTCTTCTACCTGGCGCCCGGGTTTTTCATCACTGGCTATGGAGCTACACCATCGTCTGGGACAAGCCGCGCGAGGTCTGACATATCGTCCGGTCAGAAGTCCGAGGTCAGAAGTCAGCCGATTTTCCATATATCATTTGTCATCTCTCATTTGCCATTGATTTCGGGAGTGGCGCGCCTCTTTCATGGTTGATGAGACTGTCCGCAGAATAGGTAGAACCGGAGGCAGAGGTCAGAGGCCGGTTTGGAGATGGCTGTGACAATAAAACTACGCCTCTCTCTACTAATCGTCCTGGCGCTGTTTTACTCCCTCGCTCCCTCTAAAGGTCAGGAACGCGACGACGAAATTGTAAAAATCAGATCACGCGTCGTTTTCATTGACACACTTGTCAAAGACAAGAAAACGGGCGCATCAGTGACTGATCTAAAACGTGAAAACTTCGAGGTGCGCGACGATGGCAAGTCGCGAACCCTTTCATACTTTAGCCGAGCGGGCGAAGGCCACCGGCGTCCGCTGGCGTTGCTGCTGGTCATCGAAATGGGGGCGCGGGATACAAATGACTATATGCGACGCGCCGAAGTCCTGGAATCGTTAGGCACTGCATTGAAGAGACTGCCTCCGGAAGACGAGGTCGCCGTTATGGCTAATGTGGGAGGCGCAGGCACGCCCCTGAGAACGCTTACCGATTTCACCCGCGACCGGACGAAGACGGCGGAAGGACTGGCGGCAGTACGCACTCTCCCGATGCCGCAGCCGACCTGGTACAAAGATGAGCTGGCGAACATTCTCGCAATGGCCGAACGAGCGGCAGCGGAACGACCCGACTCCCAAATCGTTGTCGTACCTGTGACCGTGGTATTGATGCCAATCAGTGTCGCCGACCGCGAAAAGGTTACGGCGAGGTTAATCCGAGCCAACGCGTTCTTCAGTCCTTTGATTCGAGACGCAGGTGCGGCATCCATGAAGATGAGCCATCTTCCCGGCAAATACCCGGCGCCGCCGCGCGCAGTGCTTGATGCGATTGGACGTTTGGTCGGATGGGACAACTACGCGCCGCAACATATCGCCCAACAGACTGGCGGCGAAGCAACGAGCGTTCACCAACGAGACGACTTTGGCGTAGCGCTGGAAAAGCTCATTGCCGATCTGGCAGCGCGTTACAATCTTGGCTTTACGCTCAATGAAAATGAACGAGACGACGGGCGCATGCACAAGCTGGAGGTAAGAGTGAAAGCGCGTGACTCAAGCGGCAAGGAGCGGAAGTTGGTTGTCAGGGCTCGTCGGGGCTACTACATGAAGATGCAAGAAGTGCCAGTTGTGAAATGATGAG
>DASXRU010000121.1:0-14760 GCA_036506395.1 Pyrinomonadaceae bacterium
GTGATTCCCTTACTCGGGCGACTTCGGCGCTCATCTTTCCCACAACCATTAATCCGATCATTTTGTAATCGCCGATGAACGACCAGAGGGGATGCTGGAAAGTAGCCGGTCTGTTTTTCTCTATGAAGAAATGGCCAAACCACGCCGCGCCGTAGCCGGGAACGAAGGCCAGGGGAAACAACCACCATTTGCCGATTGCTATGAATCCCAGCAGACATAGAATGCCCGCGGTTGTTCCCATGGCATGCAGCAGGCGGGTTACGGGTTTGCTGTGCTCAGCAACGTAATGCGGCCAGAACTCGGTAAAGGAGTGGAATTCTCGTTTGGGCATCTTGAGACCGCATTTTGTCCGACAAACTTCCGTTTGTCGATCTGAGGCGCGCATGTTTAGAGTCGGGGCTAATGCCCGACAAAGCGGGCGGTAGCCCGCTTCTAAACTCAGGGAACGACAAACTCAGTGACCGGCAGGAATGCCTGTCCTACTCCGCAAACAACTTCATGAACTCTTCCGGCAGGGTCGGCTCTACGCGCACCAGTTGCAGATTCTCTTCGACGTGCGCGCGATGGCTCATGCCTACCAGCGCGGTAGTGATGCCGGGAGCAGATCGCACAAACTGAATCCCCGTCTGCGCATCAGTCGCCAGTGATCCCAGCGGCTCTCTTATTTTGTCCGGCAGCCCACTGGCTATGCGTCCCTGCAAAATAGACGCACTGGCCATCACGGTAATCCCCAGCACCTGAGCCGCTTCCAGCACTGAAACGTATTCTCCATTCAACATGTGGTTCGGCAGCGCGAGCGCTTCAGGCATGGCCAGGTTGAAGGGCAGTTGAATGAAACGAAAGTGGTGATCCTCGCCTCCGGCTTCGCGTGCAGTTTGAACAATTCGCGCCAGCGAATGATAGCCGGGCGCATTTGGGGCCACCCGAAAGCCATTCCAGGTGGCCACTCCATACATCCTTATTTTCTTCGCAGCGACATTCTTTTCGAGCAGCTCAAACGCTGCCCTTAATCGCCGGTAGAACTCCTCTTTCGAAACCGCTCCCAGTTGTGATTCGGGATTGTGCACGTAATAGACGTCGATGCAAGACAGATTCATGTTTGCCAGCGACTGATCCAACTGGTTCTGTAAATAGGCGGGGGTCATGCAATGGCTGCCATTAACAATGTCAGCAAAGCTGGCGATTCCCGGTTGCACGAACGTCTCTTCGACGTAGCGGCGCACATCGGCAGGCGGGGCGCCGTCGAAAGGCAGGTAACCGCCTTTGGTGCAGATCACGATCTCTTCACGCGTCTGAGGATCATCTTCACTCAATTGCTTCAGGGCCGCCCCAATCGATCGCTCGCTCCGTTGGAAACGATAGTTGGCGGCCGTGTCGATCACATTTGCCCCTAACTCGACCGTGCGCACGACGGCTTCCATATAGTGGTGGTCTGTGATGTCGTCGGGGCTCCCCAGATATGTGCCAACACCGATTGAAGAGAGCCAGAGGCTCTGTTCCAGGCGAAAATGATTCGTGGCGGCGGTTGTCTTGAAGCGTTCGCGATATCGAGCGGTGCCTTCCAATGAAGCGTAACCTTTGATTGGCATAACCTATTCGGTTCCTTGTAACGCAAACTGTTAGTTTGCGCCGCCGGCTGTGCAACTGTCAGAACCGCATGCGGTAGCGGGCGGGCCCTCCTACGTCCGTCCAATTAATTGTACGCAGCCCTGATTGGGCCCGCCCGCAGGCGGTTCTGACATACAGCGCAATTTGGAGTCGCCAATATACGCGGGTGACGACTAAGGTCGCAAGATTGCTTCAAGCGGGCTTGGACCTATGATAGCGTGTCAGCCGAACAATCCGCATAGATGGACTTAACTGATAACGATCAGCGAGAGCACCTTGGAAAATCCAATCCAACAAAGCATCGAGCGTCCTGCTGAGACTGAGCAGACTTCCCTGGACATGAATCCGGAAGGGCTGCGCGAGCTTTCGGAACGAGCGTCGGCGTTGGTGACAAACTACTTTGCAACCATCGCTGATCTTCCTGTCTTTCCTGATACGAGTGCCGAAGAAGTGGCAGCCCAGTTTGATTCCACGTTGCCGGTTGAGGGCGAGCCGCTCGAGACCCTGTTCGGCGACTGTCGCAAAATCATTGACTCCAGCCGCCACAATGGACATCCGCGCTTCTTTGGCTACGTGGCTTCGCCGGCTACTCCTGCCGGCGCATTCGCTGACCTTATCGCTTCAGCGCTGAACGCGAATGTAACTTCCTGGCGATCGTCGCCCGCCGCCACTGAGATTGAAAGAACAGTTATCCGCTGGCTGGGATCGCTGGTCGGGTTCGGCGATGAAGCGCATGGCCTGCTAACCAGCGGCGGCTCAATGGCCAACCTCACCGCGCTCTTGATCGCGCACAGAACGCATTCGCAATCCGAAGTCTCGCGCACCGGTCTCTGGCGGGCCGACAAGCCGATGACCATCTATGCTTCCGATCAAATCCATTTGTCGATTGCAAAGGCGGCGGACATCCTTGGCCTCGGCCGCAACTACGTCAGAACCGTTAAGTCGGATGACCGATTTAAGCTCGACGTCAGAAGCCTGCGGGAAACCATCGACAGCGACCGGCGAAATGGTTTGCTTCCCTTCTGTGTCGTAGCCAGCGCGGGAACTGTCAGCACTGGAGCAATCGATCCCCTGGCCGAAGTCGCCAGCATGGCCGCGGAAAACGATCTCTGGTTTCACGTTGACGGCGCATACGGCGCCCCCGGGGCGATGGTGGACAGCAAGCGAAGATTATTCGACGGCATGGAGCGGGCTGACTCTTTGTCGCTCGATCCGCACAAATGGCTTTACACGCCTATCGACTGTGGCTGCCTGCTTTTTCGCGATCCGGCCCACGCCCGGTCAGCCTTTTCCATTGATGCCGACTACATCAAGGTCCAGGAGCAAACTGAGATGGAGTCGTTCGCATTCTGGGACTACGGCATCGAACTCTCGCGCCGCTTCCGCGCTTTGAAGATTTGGCTGACGCTGCGGCATTACGGCGTGCGGCGCATTGCCGAGGCAATCAAGCATGATGTTTCGTTGGCCGAGTACATGACCAAGCGCATCGAGTCAGCCGATGATTTTGAACTGCTGGCGCCCGTGGAGTTGAGCATCTGCTGTTTTCGCTATGTCCCGGCGGATCTCAGCGCCCGGCTCCGCAACGCGGATGAAAAGGAACGGGCGTCAATCAATGACGATTTGGACCACCTGAACGCGCGTATCATGCACGCTGTGCAGCGTGGAGGCGGCGCTTATCTTTCCAATGCCAGCATTCGCGATCGATTTGCGTTGCGCGCCTGCATCATAAACTTTCGCACCACGCGGGCTGACATCGACGCCACGCTCGACATCGTGCGGGCGGCGGCGCAACTTTGGAGTGCGCCGGCATAGCGAAGCGGCGACGGCGCTTTGGATTTCTAACAATGGATCCAAAGCGGTGTCGCCGTTTCCCCTGCCACCGCGCTCCAAATTTGTTGACGCTTTATGAATAAGGCTCAGGCACCAGGCTACGACAATGAGTTGCAACTAGCCTTGCGTCTGGCTCGCGAGGCGGGCGCGGCTGTGCTCGAGTACTACGACACGCCGCTCCTCATCGAGCAAAAACAAGACGCCAGTGATTTTGAGCCCGTAACCCAGGCCGACCGCGTTGCCAACGAACTAATAGTGGTAGGCATTCGAAAGGAATTTCCCGACGACGGCATTCTCGCGGAAGAGTCCGTTGACACGGATCGTAGACTGGAAAAGCGGCGCGTCTGGATGATCGATCCGCTGGACGGGACCAACGGTTTCATCAAGCGAGATGGCGACTTCGCTGTGCAGATTGGCCTGGCGGTGAACGGTGAGGCCGTTGTCGGCGTTGTCTATCAGCCGCTGCCCGGGGTTCTGTATCGGGCCGTGCAAGGAAGCGGCGCGTGGATCGAGCGGACCGGATTCGCACCCGAACGGGCGCGTGTTAGTGATAATGCTGAACCGGAGAGCATGCGCCTGGCCGCCAGCCGCTCGCATCGCAGCCCGCGAATGGACCAGGTGGTGCGTGCCTTTGGCTTCAAGGAAGAAGTCAGGCGCGGCTCAGTTGGCGTCAAAGTCGGACTTATCATCGAGCGACAGTGCGATCTTTACATTCATCTATCGCCCCGAACGAAGCAGTGGGACACATGCGCGCCGGAGGTCATACTTAACGAAAGCGGCGGACGCCTGACTGATCTGTTCGGCGGTCCGCTTCGTTACAACTCGCCTGAAGTGAAGAACCCGAACGGCATTGTAGCGACGAACCGTGTGGCCCATGAGATGGTGATCGAAAGGCTGGCGCCGCTGCTCGCGGATTTCGGCCGCCGGCCGGTTTGAAAGTTGTATCGCAAACTGTTAGTTTGCGAGCTCCAGCATTACGTGCTCAGCTTGCGGCCTTCAATCCAGCAGGAGAAATCCAGTTGCATATCCGGCCAAAGCTCTTCCTCCTAATCTTTGCCATCGCCCTGGCGTCGCTGCTGCTGCTGAGCATCTTCAGCTACTGGCAGAACACGCGCGAATCATCTTTGCGCGACAACCTGCGACGCGATGCCGACTGGATTGCCCTACGTATTAACTTCGCGCTGAGCGAACGCGAAGCGAGCTTGAGCCAGCTGGCGCGAACTGGCGTGGTGCGGGAATACTTTCGATGTCATCCGCCGGAATTAGACTTTCGCAAGGAGCCACTATCCCTCAGAACGCCAAGCCGATTCTCCCAAACCGCAACCTCCGTAAAAGACACGGATCCGCTAAACAATAGGCTAAAGAGGCTGTCGAACTGTGGCCCTTATGCAGCGAATAACTCGTTGCCCAATGATCTCCAAGCCATCATCACGACTTTTTTAATCACTAACCAGAAGTATTACGGGCAGATTTCGGGGCTCAATATGGTTGGTGAATCGCTCTTTCGAGCGACGATTACTGCTGCGGATCCTCAGGAGCGGAAGGAGACGCCGGCAATAACTTTTCAAACGCAGAACTTGCCGCCCAACAACGGCGGTCCCGAAAGTATCGGCGCTGATATCAAATTTATAGGTGCCAGGGACGGAATTCCGCTGCGCGCACTGATCGAGCGCGGGCCAGTGGGCCCGACGCTGCGATTCACGGTTCCCGTGTTGGGAAACGAGCCGGCAGTAGTAGTGGGCGCGCTGGTGGTGGATCTGAGCCTGGATCAGTTATTCAAGGAACAGGCCAGTGACGTAGTGGGGGCGTTGAACGGAGCACCCACTGGCATGCAAACTTCGCGGGTGGTAATTGTTCTGCACCGCGACGGGCAGATCTATTACCATTCAAACCAGGCCCTGAGTTATCAACCTGTCGCCAGCGCGATGCCGGATTTCAAGCCCGTCGCCGATGCCATGATGCCGGGCGGCACCGGCGTAATGTTTTACGAGTCTTCCAATCACGATCGCTGGTTGGCCTCTTATCGGCCGCTTGGTCAACTGGATCTTGCGCTCGCTGTGGCCACCGATTACACCAGCGCCCTGCAACCGGCAAGGCGCGCGCTCCTGGTAAATATTCTCGCCTCGCTGTTGATAGCGTTCATGGCCGCCCTGGCGCTGACTCTGATCGCCCAGCAACGTTCCGGCAGTCTCGAACGCCTTACCCAGGGAGCTGTGGCCATCGCGCGCGGACGCCTCGATCAAGAGCTGGTAGTGTCCAGCGATGAAAACCGGCTGCTCGCCGATAGCATGAACATTGTCACCGCTCGTCTGCGCGAGCAGCTCGCTCGCGAAGCTGAGTCGCGGCAGTTCGAGTCGTTCATGCGATTGTCGGCAATACTGACTCACGATTTGAAAAACACCATCACGGCTTTGTCACTGGGAGTCAGCAACATGGAACGCCAGTTCGATCGCGCGGAGTTTCGCGCCGACGCGATGAGCTCGCTAAAGGAAGCCACTAAGAAGCTGCAGAATCTGGTCAAGAAACTTAGTGAACCCGTAAATACCATGAGCGGCGAGCATCAGCGTCCGCGTCCCACGGATCTCGTCCCGCTTATTCAACGGGTACTGAAATCAATGGTCCCTGATTCCGATGAGCTTCATGAGGTCGAAAGCCACTTGCCGGAGAAACTCGTAGTGGTTGTCGAACCAGATCGAATGGAAAAAGTTATTGAGAACCTTGTCATAAATTCACTGGAAGCGATGGGGCCAAACAAAGGGAAGATGACCATTGCCGCCGGGGCTGCTGGCCCGGATCAGGTGTTCTTCAGTGTCACCGACACCGGGCCCGGGATGAGCAGGGACTTTCAGGAGCGCCGCTTGTTTCATCCTTTCGCCACTACCAAGCAGAGAGGCGTGGGCCTGGGTCTTTACACCTGCCGTGAAGTCGTGCGCGCCCACGGTGGTTCCATCGAAGTGAAATCAGAGGCCGGCGTTGGAACAACTTTTCGGGTCGTGCTACCATCCGGCCAAACCGGCGAGCAATAAGACCTTTGCGCAAACATTTCTTTTTTTGAAGCGACGCCGGCATTCCTCATTAGCATTACCCCGCCCAGAACCGGAATGCGTAGGTCTCGAGTTTTCATGCCCGTGGCGCGACCGTAACATTTGCGGTAGTCAGCTTGCGACTCGGCAGTAAACTAAGTTCTGAGTTTCTATGGGGCAAAAAGAAAAACCAACGGTGCTGGTCGTTGATGACGATGCGGGAGTGCGGCGCGGATTGTACTGGGCGCTAAGCGAAAGCTATTGCGTCGTCGAGGCCGCTAACCGTGCGGAAGCCAGTGAAAAATTGCAGGGCGACGACGTCGATGTAGTCCTCTGCGATTTGCGCTTGCCTCCCGCATCCGAAGAGATCACCGAGGGTTTAGCGATCGTGGAACTGGCCCGAGCCCGCCGGCCGTCAGTTCCTGTGATCGTGATTACGGGCAGCGGATCTAAACAGGCCGCGCTGGAAGCGATTCGCCGCGGCGCGTACGGGTTCTTTGAAAAACCTTTTGATCCGGATGAGGTTCTGCACCTGGTGCATCAAGCGGCCCGCCTCCGCAGTCTGGAGCAGGAGATCATCAGGCTGCGTTCGGAGGTGGTCGATAAAAAAGGTTTCGCTTGTCTGGTCGGAACAAGTCCGGCCCTCGAGAAGGTAATCAAGCAGGCAAGAGCTGTTGCGGCAACCAGCGCGACTGCACTTCTGATTGGCGAAAACGGCACCGGCAAAGAAATGCTGGCGCGGGCAATTCATGAGGAAAGCCCGCGGGCCGGGGCCCCGTTCGTCGGAGTTAGCTGCGCTGCTTTGCCGGAACTACTGATTGAGTCGGAACTCTTCGGCCATGAGAAGGGTGCATTCACCGGGGCCTTTCAAATGCGAAAAGGACGATTCGAGGTCGCTGATGGCGGCACGCTTTTTCTGGATGAGATTAGCGAGCTAACTCCAGCGGTGCAGGTCAAGCTGCTCCGCGTTCTCCAGGAACGGACTTTTGAACGCGTTGGCGGCAACAAAACACAATCGGTGGACATTCGTCTGATTGCTGCCAGCAATAGCGATCTGGAGGCAGAAGTTGAGTCCGGAAAATTTCGCCGCGATCTTTTCTATCGTCTGAATGTCGTTCCTCTCGTCTTGCCGCCCTTACGCGAGCGGGCGGATGACATTCCTCTGCTCGCCAGGCATTTCGCGGCCAAGGCTGCGGCGAAGCATGGCCGGACGCCGCCATCACTTGAGCCGGCGCTGATCGAAGCTCTATTGGATTACGATTGGCCGGGAAACCTGCGCGAACTCGAAAACGTAATCGAACGGCTGCTGGTTCTGACCGAAGGGCCACGGCTGGGTCTGGAGTTCTTACCGGAAAAAATGCTCCGTGCATTGCCAACCGCCGCGCCTGGAGACGAAGCGACGCTCGAAGGGGCAACCGCTGCTCTAAAACGTCGCATGATTACGGCTGCGTTGCGGAGCGAAGGCGGCAACAAGGTCGCGGCCGCCAAACGCCTCGGCATCAGCCGTTCTTACCTGCATCGGCTCATCGGCGACCTGGAAATCAGCGAATCCGCTCATTCCGCCGAACACTGAAGTCCCACTCTGCTTCCCGACCGTCCACAACTGTAGACAGATTGCTTCGGCAGTGTGCTCTACAGTGAACAGGTAAGGCTTCTTGCAAATCCGCATATGAGTTCCAACTCTGTCAGACGAAAGAACTCCCTGATGATCTCAATCTTTGGAACAAACCTTGCACATAGATCGTTTCTCTTACCCTGGAGTCCTAATGGAGTGTTCCTCACAAAGGAGAGAATCAGAGATGAAGCCCAGGCTCTTGATTGTCGACGATGATTCAGCGATCACCCAGCAATTGTTCTGGACGCTGAGCGACGAGTACGAAGTTATGGCGGCCAACGACCTCCAGTCGGCGCTACGCCGGACGATGATTTATGCCCCCGATGTTGCCATCCTCGATCTGCACTTGCCGCCGATGATTGATTCACCGGAGGTGGGGATGCGAATCCTGGATTACCTCAAAGCTCACGTGCCGGAATCGAAAGTGCTGGTGATCAGTTCAGCGGCCAACAACGAAACGCAGCAAGCTTGTTTCGAGCATGGTGCTGACGGGTTTCTTGACAAGCCTTTCGAAACCGAGCACCTGCTTGCCATGCTGCATCGGATAGCACCCGAGCGCCATTTTGACATGGCTTGATTGCTTTGGAGCGCGCCGGCAGAGCGAAGCGGCGACGGCGCTTTGGTCGCGCGCTGCTTCCCTTATTCGATCGCCTGCGAAGATAATCCAAAGCGGGGTCGCGCTGCGCTTGCCACCGCACTCCCCAGTTGCTTCTCATTGAAAGTCGGATCTTCCCGCTTCCGTTGCGGCCTGCTGACTTCTGCCACCCCGTCTGCGATAATACCCCGGTCAATAGTTTCAACTCTTGCTTGCTTGCGGTGATTCACTACTGTAGGGCGATTGCAAATAAACTGATTTTCATGAGCGAAGCTTTAGACAGAATGCGAGGCATGCGCGAGTTACCGCTGTTTCCGCTGCCGATCGTGCTGTTCCCGGGTGTACCACTCCCATTGCATATATTTGAACCGCGCTATCGCGAAATGCTCAGCGACATTCGTGCCAGCGGCAATTTGTTTGGTCTGTCCTACTTTGATCCCGGCGCTTCGGAAAAAGATCTTCCCTCGCCTGGTCACGTCGGATGCGTCGCCGAAGTGACCGAGACCCAGGCGCTCCCTGACGGTCGTTCCAACATTCTGACAGTTGGCCTGGTTCGTTATCGCGTGGATGCCTACGTGGAACGCGGCGATCCGTATTTGGTGGGCCGGGTTTCCTACTTTGAAGACGATGACGAGGATGAAGAAGGTCTGATGGAACGATCCCGGGAGGTTGCGGCGATGTTCATGCGCATCGCGCGAGCTGTGCGCACGATCAATGATGAGCGTGCCAACCTGCCCGACATTTCGGATACCGAGCCCCAGCGTCTGTCTTTTCTGGTAGCCGCAGCGATGGAAATGGAGTCTGACGTGAAGCTGGAAATGCTTGTGCTGCGCTCCACTTCAGAACGATTGAAGCGTTTACGCGACATGCTGACGCGGGCGATGCCGGGTTACGAAGAGCGCGCCCGAGTCCACGCGATTGCCAAGGGCAACGGCCACACGGGCCGAAAAGTTGATGTCGAATGAACCCCAACCACAATCAATGCGCGTCCAGGTCTTTTTCTTCGGCGCGGCGCGTGACGCCGCCGGTCACGATCAGGTTGAGCTTGAACTACCTTCGTCCTGTCATGCCGCCAACGCATTTGAAAAGGTACTGATGGCTTACCCGGCATTGCGGCGGTTCGGCCGTTCCTTGCTATTTGCGGTTAACCAGGAATACGCGCTCGGGGATCGTGAAATCCACAATGGTGACGAGCTCGCTGTGTTTCCCCCGGTCAGCGGCGGAGGGAGCGCGAATGATGACCGCAAGCGAACTGAGCCGCTGAATACCGGAAACGCGGGCGCGTCTCCAGCATCAACCCCAGGCAAAGACTTCTTTGAACTGATTACCGATCCGATCGAGGTCGGTGCAGTAGCCCGCCGCGTTGTGCTGCCGGAATGCGGCGCCACCGTTACGCTGGATGGCTATGCGCGCGAATGGACCAGGGGACGCCGGACGCTTCACCTGGTTTACGAAGCTTATGAGCCGATGGCGCTCACCGAGATGCAACGTTTGGGGCGCGAAGCCCATCAACACTTCGACATTGCGCACATTGGGATCGTGCATAGAACCGGACGGTTGGAGATTGGCGAGACCAGCGTGGTAATTGCCGTCAGTGCTCCGCATCGTCGCGCGGCCTTCGAGGCCTGCGAATGGGCCATTCGTGAATTGAAGCGCACCGTCCCTATCTGGAAAAAAGAAGTTTTCGAAGATGGCGAAGTCTGGGTCGAAGGCGAAGACGCGAGTCCGGGTCAAGACTTCAAATCTTGAGTATCAAAGTTCAACTGGGAAAACTTGCAGTTAGGAAGGCGGGCTTGCCCCCGCTCTGTCCTTGGTATGATCCGCCAGGCTGCATTCAAATTCTAATCAGCCGAGCCCCGCCTCGCGGGCGTCACTTACTCTGGCACTAATACTTCCGCATCATCATCCTCCGTCGCTGCATCTACCAGCGAAGCGCTGGTCACCTTGTCGCCGCCGTCGGTCTTAATCAAACGCACGCCCTGCGCGCTGCGGCCGGTCTTGCGAATGCTGTCGGCCTCAATGCGGATCAGCTTGCCCTGCTGGGTGATGATCATGATCTCCGATTCCGCGTCGACTGGAAAGACGGCCACGACTTTACCAGTCTTTTCGGTCGTCTTCATGTTGATGACACCTTTGCCGCCGCGGGCCTGCAAACGATAGGTCGTTATCGGCGTCTGCTTGCCATAGCCCTGTTCGGAAACCGAAAGCATCTTTTCCGAATCGTCCGCGGAGACAGCGCAGAGTGAAACGACGTAATCGTCTTTGCGCAAGTCTATGCCGCGAACACCGCGGGTGGCGCGTCCCATGGGCCGAACGTTTTTCTCGTCGAACCGGATAGCCTGGCCATTATGAGTCGCGATAAAAATGCGTTTCGTGCCGTCGGTAAGTACGACATCAAGCAGTTCGTCGCCTTCGTCGACATTGATGGCATTGATCCCGTTGGTGCGGATGTTTTGAAACTCCGACAGCGCAGTCTTCTTGATTACCCCTTTGCTTGTCACCAGTAAAACATAGCGTCCTTCGGAAAATTCCCGCACCGGCACTACGCCGGCCAGTTTCCGCTCCGAAGGAATACTGATGAGGTTCACTACGGCTTTACCCCGGGCCGAGGCAGCGGCGTCAGGCACTTCATGGACCTTCAGTTTGTAAACCTGACCATCGTCGGTGAAGATCATGATGTACGCGTGCGTTGAAGCAATGAAGAGATGTTCCACATAATCATCACCCTTGGCCGCGGCGCCAAAGCGCCCTTTGCCGCCACGACCCTGTCGCTGGTACGTTGTAACCGGCGTGCG
This sequence comes from Pyrinomonadaceae bacterium, assembly GCA_036506395.1. Lineage (GTDB taxonomy): Bacteria > Acidobacteriota > Blastocatellia > Pyrinomonadales > Pyrinomonadaceae > DASXRU01. Next base: position 11,467 of record DASXRU010000121.1, read on the forward strand.
CTTGATGTAACCGCTGTGGGTAACAGTGATGGCTACGTCTTCGTCGGCAATCAGGTCCTCGATTGACAGCTCCACTCCTTCGTCCACAATCTCGGTGCGTCGCTCGTCGCCAAAGTCCTTCTTAACTTCTTCCAGCTCATTAACGATCACGCGCCGCAGCGAGCTTTCATTGGCCAGAATTTCTTCGAGCTCCGCAATCAGCTTGATAATTGCCTCGTACTCGTCCGTAATCTTTTGTCTTTCCAGCGCGGACAACCGCCGCAGTTGCAGATCCAGAATCGCCTGCGCCTGCAGTTCCGAAAAAGCCAGACGCTCCATTATCTTCCTGAGCTTGGGCAAGTACTTTGCAAGCGGTTCGCTGGAGGGTACGCCCTTCCAGTTCTTCACCTCATCCATGTTCTGAGTGTTGCCCATCAACCACTGGCGGGCCTCGTCCACTGAACGCGAGTTGCGAATCAAAGTGACAATTGAGTCGAGCGCATCAATCGCTTTCGTCAGCCCCTCTAAAATGTGCGCCCGGGCCTGCGCTTTACGCAGCTCGTACTCCGTGCGCCGGCGCACTACTTCGCGCCGAAACTCGATGAAGCATTCCAGCATTTGCTTCAGGTTCAGGACGCGCGGCTGACCGTTCACAATGGCGAGATTAATCACGCCGAAAGATGACTGCATCGGCGTCATTTTGTAGAGCTTGTTGAGCACGACCTGGGGCACGGCGTCGCGTTTCAATTCGACGACGATGCGCATGCCCTCGCGATCCGATTCGTCGCGCAGATCGGACACGCCCTCGATCTTCTTTTCATTCATCAACTCGGCGATGCGCTCGATCAGGCGGGCCTTGTTGACCTGAAACGGAATCTCTGTGATTACGATGGCGTCGCGCTCGGTTGAGCCCCGCCCGATGCGATCGATGCCGGCCCGGGCGCGCATTTGCACGATGCCGCGGCCTTCCGTATAAGATTTTCTGATCTCTTCGCGCCCGTAAATAAATCCGCCAGTGGGAAAGTCGGGACCGGTCACGATCTTCAGCAGCTCTTCGATCTTGATTTCCGGCTTGCGCAAGACGGCGATCGTCGCATCCACGATTTCGGTCAGGTTGTGGGGCGGAATCTTCGTCGCCATACCCACGGCAATACCGTCTGAGCCGTTGATAAGGAGGTTCGGAACGCGCGCCGGCAGGACAGTAGGTTCGCTTAACGATTCGTCATAGTTTGGCTGGAAGTTGACGGTCTCTTTTTCGATATCGGCCAGCACTTCGTTGGCCAGCCGGGCCATGCGCACTTCCGTGTAGCGCATCGCTGCCGCCGCGTCGCCGTCGACCGAGCCGAAGTTGCCCTGCCCGTCGATCAGCGGGTAGCGCATGGAAAAGTGTTGCGCCAGTCGAACAATGGTGTCGTAAACCGCAGTGTCGCCGTGCGGGTGATACTTACCAATCACGTCGCCAACCACGCGCGCGCTTTTCTTGTAGGCTTTGTTGTAGGTATTCCCCAGCTCGTGCATCGCCCACAATACTCGGCGGTGAACCGGCTTCAGCCCGTCGCGCACGTCCGGCAGGGCGCGCCCAATAATCACTGACATCGCATAGTCCAGGTAGGACCGGCGCATCTCGTCTTCAATAGCTATGTGGTTGCGTTCAAGTGTTTCCATTAATCAAACCTTTCCAGTACAATCCGCCCGTCCTGCTGGCTGACGCTTTCAGTCTCATCATTGCTTGTTGGCCTGCCGCGGACCGTCGAAAGCCACTGGGAAAACTCTTTCTCAGACACGAGGAATGGAGAGCTGTTTTAGAGATTTCCGGCGCTTGTTCGAGCGCCGGTTTCTGACCCTTCAAGGTACACGTTATCTTAGCCTGAAACCCGAGCTTTGGCAAACTGGCAAAAGGCCGAAAAGTTCAATAAAATCAGGCTATTCGGCCCACTTTGAAAAAATCATAATACGCCCGTCTTTGGGGTTGACTAAGGCACCATTTTCCCCTGGTTGAAATAGGCCTTTGGCGGTCAGAAAAAGCTATCACTTATGACGGAACCTTATGACGGAAAATCGCGCCGCGTCCGCGAGCGCCTGCCATTGAATATCCCGGTCCGCGTTGTCTGTCGCGAGGGCGCGGGAAGTGAGTGGGTAGAGATGTCGCGTCTGATTGATGTGACACCCTTCGGCGCCAGGTTCGCGATTACCCGCCCCACTGAGCCGGGCCGTTTGTTGTTCCTGACAATGCCGATGCCGCGCCAGCTTCGCGTCTTTGACCACGTGGAAGATACTTACCGGGTCTGGGCGCTGGTGCGCAACATAAGCGCTGTGCCTCCGCTTAAGAATCAGGCAATGCGGTTCGAAATCGGGGTCGCCTTCATAGGCAAGCGGCCGCCGAGCAGCTTTGAAGCGGAGCCCACCAAACGCTACGAGATTGCCCGCTCTGCGGCCGAAGCCACTGTTTGGAAGCTACAGGAAGATGCCGATCGCATGGTGTCTCAGTTGCCCACCAGCGATCAGCGAATCGACACGCGACATAACATTCCTATCACAGTGGTTATGGAGGTAATCGACGAGAAAGGGGCGATCTCGATCGCAGAGAACACGGTCACCGAAAACATCAGCCGGCGCGGCGCCGCAGTAATGACGACGCTCGACATCGAAGATGGCCGCTTTGTACGATTGACCAGCGATCAACACGGGGTTTCAGTGCTTGCGGTTGTTCGGGGCCGGCGTCTTGGATCAGACGGGGTGTTACGCCTCCATCTCGAGTTTCTCGATCGTGACTGGCCGCTCGGGAGCAGCGAATGAACGTTGACAAACTCACTGACGCTTCCGCGAAAGTCCGACATCCGGTACCATCAAATCATCGTTAACAAATCGGCCGGGTATCAATTGGGAAATGAGAGAGACAAGTAGTCACTTGACGGCGCGACGAGCAAGGAATAGGACTCAACCTGGGCCGCCGGTCCTACCGCAATGGCTGTTTGAGACACTTCGTCCAGCGGTTGGTGTTCTGTGCAACCTGCTCTGGAGCATGCGCTTCACCGGCACGGAACACATTCCCTCAGAAGGCGGTCTGCTGATCGCCGCTAACCATCAAACTTATATTGACCCGTTGTGGATCACGTACCCGATCAAGCGGCCTTTGCGTTATCTGGCCTGGGACGCAGCTTTTGGTTGGCCGGTAATCGGACCAGCCATTGGGTTCTTCGGCGCCTGGCCGCTGCAGGCGGAAGGAACTGACCCGGCGCCTATACGTCGATCGCTACAGTGGTTGCGTGAGGGTGGCGCAGTTGTGATTTTCCCGGAAGGTGGCCGTGGCCGGCC
>DASXRU010000122.1:0-7147 GCA_036506395.1 Pyrinomonadaceae bacterium
GAGAATTTGCGGGACATTTCTAAAGTTTCTATGACTTTTGGAAATCACTTAGGAGAATTGGAGCGGGCGACGAGGCTCGAACTCGCAACTTTCAGCTTGGGAAGCTGACACTCTACCATTGAGTTACGCCCGCTTCGGAGAAAGGATGAAGACGGCAGGGTAAAGGATGCATGTCGAGTCTGATGGGACTGCCGGCCTCCTCTACGTTTGGCCGTCGATGTCTACCCTGGTTCGCTCGCAAGACTAATGAATCTAATAGCTCAAGTCAAAGCACGCGCAGGGCGCTCCGCCTACTTCAATCTTCCAGCAACAGCCTTTGCCGCAGCCACTCAAGGCAAAGTTGAGTCTTTGTCTGAGGATCACTGCTGCTGCTGCGGAGGATCGCTTGCGCTAGCTGTCTGTTTGCTGTTGGCCCGAGTGATTCCATCCTTCGAGTCAAAATAATAGTGATGACTGCCAATCGCCGGTTGATTCGCTGTCGCCTGCGGGTCCGCATTGATAGTGAAGCTTGAAGAGTCCTGGTTCATGGTGAAACGGTAACCCCTCAAAGTGGGGGCGTCGCTGGCAAAGCGCGCATCCAGAATGCCGGCTTTCGTAAGCGTATCGAAGCTGCCGTAGTCACCATGGGTGGCCCGGTATTGCTCCTGCGCCGTGGCAATGGTCCTGATAGTTTGAATCGCCGCCCCTTCGTCGGCCGCACCCACCGCCTGAGTGTATGAGTTAAGCCCCGGTGAGCCTGAGCTGCAGGACGAAACCAGCATCAGGCTGCATATCGCCAGCCAAAGTTTGCAGCCGTCGCCCGCAAGACTTTTTCCACCGAATAGATTGTTCATCATTGATTGCTTTCCTTTCCACACCAGTTCTAACGGCCTCGATCACTTCGCATAATAGCCCCGCTTCGCGCGCACGGCGAGGTCGGGACGGGCCGGAAGTTGAATCGTAATGGCCCGCCACGAGCCGTCGTGGGCCCGATTGGCTGGACGATATCCCAGGCTGTAAACCGTTCCCAAGTCGCGTATGACCTGCTCGTAAACCGATTCCAAATCTTTAAGGCTAGCCGCCTGGTAAACCACATTTCCGCTTTCTTCAGCCAGCTCGGCCAGTTGTTGGCGCGCGTACGCGTACGCGCTGGCAGGTACTTTGTGTTTCTTTACGCTCTCCTCTTCGGTATCGAGATAAATGGGAAGAACGATCGCGTCCGATCTTCTGACGATCTGTAGTAACTCAGGAAAGCTGGTCTGCGACCCTTCACCCACCACGTCGGGCAAGGCGTTGTCGACCCCATCGGTCATTACCACCACCGCCTTGCGCCGATGCGACTGAGGCAGCACGGGCTGCGGTACCTCAGTTTCCAACACATATCGCAACGCATCCCAGAAGTTTGTGCCGCCACTGGGCTTCTTAATGTGCTCGATTGCTTTCGTCAACTGCTGGCGATCCGCAGTCAACGGCGCAGCCACGCGCGGCTCGTCTGTGAACGTCACAATGGCGATGCGGTCGGTGGCCGGCGCGGCCTCCACAAACCGTTTCGCCGACGTGCGAATCAAATCAAGCTTGCCGGACGTCGAGCCCGACAGATCCAGCAGCAGCACCAGATCAAAAGGGGTCTCGGCGGAGGCAAAGAAAGCGATCTCCTGAGGCGCGCCATTCTCGAAAACGGCGAAGTCCTTCTGTGTTAGATTCCCCGAGGGCCGCGCCCTATCGCGGCTGAAGACGCTGACGTTCAAGTCAACCAGATCCGCGTCGATGCGAATGGTTTCACCGGGATCGACCGCCTGGGAAAAGCAGGAGGCAGGAGGCAGGAGGCAGACGGCAGTAAGGAGAAGGCAGACAACAAATGGGTTGGAATTGATCGCGATCATCTATAAACATCGCGCTCCTACGAGCGGAAACTCCCGAAGAGCCTGTGCAATATGAAAACGCCTTCTGTGCGACTACCTACTGCTCACTGCTAACTGCTTACTGCTCACTGTTCACTCTATTTCGCATAGTAGCCGCGTCTGCCGCGAGCCACGGTATTGGGCCGGTTGATACTGACGCGAAGCGCGCGGAATTTTCCATCGCGCAATTTGTTTGAAGGACGATAGGCCAGTGTATAGACGGTTCCCAGATCCGCCACTACACGATCGTACGCACCGGCGAGGTCTTCGAGCTTTTCCACCTCATAAAAGACTCCGCCACCAGCGTCGGCAAACTCCTGCATTCGATCATGGGCCAGGTCAAATGTCTCCTGCTGGATGTCTTTAACACTGAGGGGTTCATAGGATTGTGTGTCAACCCAGAGTGTGTAAAGCACGCCGTCGAATTCCTGCGCCGCCCTTAGCACATCGTTGTAGGCCAGCGTAGAGCCTTCACCGGTGACGTTAGGCAGAGTGCTATCGAGCCCGTCGCTCAGTAACACGATGGCGTTGCGGCTGGAATCATTGACAGCTTTGAAGCCTTGCTCCATCGCGAAGGCGAGCGAGTCATGGAGCTTGGTGCTTCCCTGCGGCTTCTCGATGGCGTTGATACGATCGCGCAGGGCTGCGTGGTCCGTCGTCAGCGGCGATACCACGACTTGCGTTCCTGCGAACGTAATCACCGAGATGCGATCGAACGGTCGCGCCGCTTCGACGAAATGAAGCGCCGCTGTGCGAATCAAATCCATAACTCTCGCGGTCGAGCCCGACAGGTCGATCAGCAGTACGAGATTGAAAGGCGCCGAAGAGGATTCGAACTGGCCGATCTGCTGCTCTACACCGTCTTCAAAAAGTCTGAAATCCTGCCGCTTGAGTCCCGTCACTCCGCGGTTTGTGCCGCGATCGATGACGCTGACGTTTATGCTCACCAACTGAGTATCGACACGAATAACATCACCTTCTGAGACTTCTTCCGGTGATGAAGCAGCGGCTGGAGCTGTGCCCGAACTGGCCGGGTTCGCTCCGGAAGCAATAAGGCGCGGGGGTCTAGTTTCAGTTATGTCGTCAGGAGCCGGGCGCACAGATCTTCCGGCGGGCGTCCTCGCCGTTTGGGAATCCGAAAACGCCAGAGTGATCCTGCCGCTCTCGCTATGCAATCGCACCGGACTTCTCCCGGTGCCCAGCCTTGCTTGAAAGGGCGCGCGATCCTCCGCACGTGAAGCCGGGTCCAGCGCGGAAGAGACCGAGCCGCGAATCGATTCGGCAATTATGTTTGCATTGGCGCCTGGAGGAAACTCGGCATAGACCGGGCCTGATCCGGTCTGCACCAAAAGCGCGGCCGGAACTTCGCGGATTCTGACTGTGCCGCTGGTGGTGATAATCGCCGCGTGGGCATGCGCGGGAATGCGAATCGTCAGGTTGACGCCGGGCCCGTTTGCCCTCGCACCGGGCGGGACACGAATCGACAGCAGTCGCTCGGTTCGCTGGATGATCGCGGGCGACCTACTTTGCTGTCCTTCGATCGTTGCCGAGATGGAAACAAAGCTTTCATTCCATACTTCCAGAGTAATGCCGCCGCGAAGATTTTCGACCCGCAGGTTTCCGTTTTCAGGTAGATCGGCGCGAACACCTTCAAGCTCTTGAGCCCGACTGGTCCTCAGCGCGGAACAGAGCGCCAGAATGGAAAGAGCTAAAAGGGAGCAAAAAAACCGCTTGCGATTTGCTCTTCGCATTTTTACTTCCACTGGCTTACCTGACTTTTGATAGAGTCGGAATTCGCGCGCCGCACTTCGGCAATGTTATTTCGGCCGTGAATACCTTCGGCTTCAGCGCGAAAGTTGGGGAGAATACGGTGACGAAGTACAGGGTACGCCACCTCGCGGACATCAGCAAAGCTCACCGCTTCGTGAACGCGGGCTTATTTCTCTATCAGATCGAGCATTGAATGTTTTTCCGGCTTTGGCTTCGCTTCTGGCCGGGTGGTGCCACCGAAATCCGCCAGCCGGAGCAGCAGGTTCCCCTGGTTCGATGCGAAGGAGAGCCCAACGTCTCTATCAACGACTCCGGTGCGAATCATGTGTTCAATTACACCGTCGAAGGTCTGCATGCCCTCCTGGTCACCCTGCTCCATCGCATCAGTAAGCGACTTACCTTCCGCCTCGCCACGTTCGATATATTCCTTCGTGCGCGAGGTCGCTTTTAGAATTTCGATCGCGGCAATGCGTCCCAGGCCGTCGGCCCGGGGAAGCAGACGTTGCGAGATGATAAAGCGGAACGACTGGGACAGGCGTGTGCGAATCACCTTCTCTTCGTTTTTGGGAAAGACGCCGATAATGCGATCGATAGTTTTCGAAGCATCGATGGTGTGCAGGGTGGATAGCACCAGGTGGCCCGTCTCGGCTGCTTCAAGCGCAACCTCGATGGTCTCGCGGTCACGCATCTCACCGACCAGGATTACCTTTGGCGCCTGACGCAACGCGGCGCGAAGCGCGTTCGCGAAATCCGATGTGTCCGTATAAAGCTCGCGCTGATGAATCGTGGAGTTCTTATGCTGGTGCAGGAACTCTATCGGATCTTCGATGGTCACTACATGGTAATACTTGGTCTCGTTGATCAAATCTATGACCGCGGCCAGGGTCGAACTCTTGCCTGAACCAGTCGGACCAGTCACCAGCACAATACCGTTCTTGAGTTCTACGATCTCTTTCAGTCGCTCAGGCAAACGGAGTTCTTCAAAGCTCGGCGGACGGGTTGGCACTACCCGCATCACGATGGCGTAGGTGCCTCGCTGTCGGAAAATATTTACGCGAAACCGTGAAGCCCCGGGCAAGCTAAAAGAAAGATCGGTGGATCCCTGTTTTTCCAACTGCTCCGCGGCACGGTCGTGGGTGCTCATGATTATTTTTGCAATGCTTGCCGTATGCGCCGGCGTCAGCTTTTCCACGCCTGGAACTGCGACAGACTGCAGTTGTCCCAACAGTTCGATCTGCGGTGGCCGGCCGGGCGAGAAGATCAGATCGCTAACCTTGTCGGAAACGCTCAGCATGCGCTGTAGTACGTTGCCAAAATTCAGCGGGGCATTTGCCGCCGGCATGTTTCCCGCGGCTTTAGATAGGTCACTGGTGCTCATAAGGTAAGGAGTCTCTCTACTAGTGAAATGCTCTGCGTTATGGGTCGAAGCGACTGATTAGACGACCGCTTCGGCGCGGCCTTGAGCGTGACGGTCCAGCGCTAGCACTTATCACGCAAATAATCTCTCCGCTGGAACGAACGCCAACGTCGTAGCGTACATCATAATAACTGTTATACTGAATGCGTTTTTGAAGAGCATTCTCAAAAACGGAAGAAAGGCGCTGAACCAATGGCAACTTATCGAGACCCTGAGCGATGTTTTGCTCCGCTGGAAGTAATCGAGCGCCTGCTGGAAATTCGCGTCGAAGCGGGCTATAAACCCGCCATTTTTCTCCTTTCGCCCGATGATTTGGCAGCCTCACTCGATGCCTGCGGATTTGACGTTTACTCGTTCAAAGGGACGGAGACGGCAATTCACTTCGGAGATTATCGTGGTCCGCTGGCTCCAGGCGGCGACCACGCGCATTGCCGGCCGAAAACGCACTAAAACAACAAAAACCCGGACACCGGCGAAGGCGGAAGGCGTAATGGCCCTCCGCCTTTGTCGTCTAAACCGCCTTGATTACAAAGAAAGTTATGTCGTCCGTCGCCCCCAGGCCGGACGTCCATTCAAGTACGTCATGCTGAATGAAATCGATTAGCGCTCGGGCCGGCAAGTGGCGGCTATCCTTCAACGCGCGAACCAGACGATCGGTCCCATATTCCTGCCCGTCAGGATTATTCGCTTCCGTCACTCCGTCAGTGTAAAGCAACAAAAGCTGCCCTGGCTCAATTGTCAGATAATACTCGTAATAACGCGTGTCGCGGAACATTCCCAACGGCACTCCACCTCGATCGATGAATCTCGCATTACCTTCCGCGTCCATCAGCAGCGGCGGATTGTGTCCGGCGTTAGTGTAGGCCAGCGTGCGGTTGGATGCATCAAGTAAACCATAGAAGGCGGTAACGAACTGGTTGCGCTCGATCGACTCCCAAAGCAGGTAATTCACTTTTGACATCGAGATGTGGGGCGAGTAGCCGATGTGCGTAGCCGCGCGCAAACTGGCGCGTAAAAAAGCCATCAACAACGCGGCGGGAACTCCCTTGCCGGAAACATCGGCGACGACTACGCCAATCTCATCGTCGTGAATCCGCACCCAATCGTAATAGTCGCCGGAGACTTCTTCCGTGGGAAAGTTGTAGGCGCTGATATCAAATCCCTCGAGGACGGGATCGCTTGCCGGCAGCAGCTCCAGCTGAACCTGGCGCGCGACTTCCAGTTGCCCTTCCAGGCGTTTCTTCTCAATCAATTGCTCATGCAGCATTACCTTCTCGATGATAATGGCCACCTGGGAGGCCAGCATCATCAACACCTGCAGATCGTCCTCGGAATACGCATTCAATTGGTCGCTTTCCAGATCGAAGACACCAATTACTTCATCGTTGGAAATGATCGGGGCCACCATCTCCGACCGGGTGCGTTCGCGCGCATTGATGTATCTGGGATCGTTACGCACGTCAGGAGAGATCACGGGCTCGGCGTTTAGCGCCACATGGCCGATTATGCCTTCGCCCATCTTTAGCTGCAGTTCGGTCAGCTCGTCGAGGTCGTATCCTCGCACTGCTTCGGTGCGGAATACGCAGGCATCATCAGGGTCCAGCTCAGAAACCTTCTTGGCGGATCTCAGAATGTAGATTCCCGCAGCATCGTAGGGAATCAACGAATCCAGCGTGTCCATCACGAGATTAAGAACCTCGGGAAGGTCGAGAGAGCGGCTGATTCGCTTTGTGATATCGAGCAACATGCGCAGCTTGTCGGTGACGGTTAATCCCGATTGCAGCGCCACTATCTGTTCCAGGGGTTTAGCCATAAGAGTAACTTAACAATTATACGTGGTCGTTGCAGAAAGGGTGAAGCCGCAAAACACCAAAGCTCTGAGATTTCAGATTGTTCCCCCCAACAGCCCGGCTTCCCTTCCAGCGCCCCCGGCAGAAGAATTGACTCAACTCGCGAACTTCTTGTAGCTGGCCCAGAGCCGCGTGACTTTTAGCCGGTACTCAACCAATTCCCGGCTTACCTCGAAATGCCGCGCAATCTCCTGGGAGCTCTTGCCGCTGAGCATGAGGCGTCGCAGCAT
>DASXRU010000123.1:0-9645 GCA_036506395.1 Pyrinomonadaceae bacterium
TAGAGGTACATCACGAAGGAGCCTTTGCGCTGGAACTCCGGCGAGCGGAAGAAGTTGGCCGAGATCGCTCCCCGGGTGTACTTGATGCACTCGGTGTCTGAAGGCTGGCAGCCGTTCAGGATATCGAGGTAGAACTGAAGTCCTTGAGGCTCCGGCTCGCGCCCGAGGAAATCCATGTACTGCAGGCGGATGAAGAACTCCGCGTCATCGATCGGATTGGGTTGCGGCGAGGCGGAAAGTTGAATATCAAAGACGCCTGCGTCGGTACCGGCATGCAAATACTTCCCTGCGGGGTCAAGCGCCAATGTGTGGACATTGAGGTTAATCAGGCCGTCGTTGAATGCGCTCCAGGTTGCGCCGCCGTCGGCGCTCTTGAATACGCCGCCGAGATAAACCCCCGCATAGAGGGTGTTGGTATCGTCTGGGTCAATCAGCAATACTGAGACCCACTGCGGGGATGTCAATCCCGCTTGCTCCCAGCTTGCGGCGCCATCGGTGCTCTTATAAACGCAGCCCGGGAGCGCGGCGTAGATGATGTTCGGATCGTTCGGGTCAAGGGCCAATGAGCTGACAGGGTCGGGCGGCAAGCCGATGTCGAACCTGTCCCAGCTTGCGCCGCCGTCTTCGCTCTTGAGGACCAAGGTGTCATAGTCGCCACCGTAAGCTGCCGCATACATGATCTCGGGGTTGCTAGCGGCAATCTCCAGATCAAAAATATCAGCGACGCCACCTGGGACCGTTTTCCAGTTTGCACCGGCATCAGTACTCTTGAACAGGCCATTCATACTTGCTGCATACAGGATGCTGTGGTCGCCCGGGTCAATCACCAGCGTGTTGACGTAGACGCCGGCAAGGCCGTTCTGAGCGGCGCTCCAGCTCGCGCCGCCGTTGGTGCTCTTAAACACACTGCCGCCCGTACGCTTCAACAACCAGGAATCAACATAGTCATCAATCAAAGCATAAACAATATTCGCGTTGCTGGGGTCAATTACCAAAAAGTTAAAAACGGCATTGGTGATCGGCGGATCATTGGCGTTCCAGCTTGCGCCGCCGTCGTTGCTCTTGAATACGCTCGCTCTGGCGGCATAAACGCTACCGGGATTGCCTGGGTCAATCGCCAGCGCTCGGACCGCAACATTTCTGTGCGCAATGCTTAAGGCATTCCAGCTCGCGCCGCCGTTCGTGCTCCTGAAGGCGCCTGATCCATCCGTCCCCGCATAGATGTTATTGCCATTAGATGAGTCAATGGCCAAACCGTAGACAATGGTGTTGCCAAGTCCGGTGTTGAATTGAGCCCAGCTTGCTCCGCGATTAGTAGTCTTGAAGACGCCGCCGCCGGCGGTGCCTGCATAGGCAATATTCGGGTTGATAGGGTCAACTATAAGGGTGCCGACTGTGGCCCAATTGAAGATGAACTTGAAGGGGAAATTCGCGTTCAGGTTGAATTTGCTCCAGTTCGCGCCGCCATCGGTGCTCGTTAAAATGTAGCCCTGGTAGGTTCCCGCATAAATAAGATTTGAATCATTTCGGGCTACCGCGAGCACAATGACCTGATCATTTTCTAAGATTATTCCGGGGTTGGATTTATTCCAAGTCACGCCGCCGTCGGTGCTCTTGAACGTACCATCGACATAAAGCGTATTCGGGTTTCCAAGATCGATTGCTAGAGCCGAGCCAACGGGACCAATCTTAATCGTTAGCAAATTCCAGTTCGCGCCACCGTCGATGCTCTTGTAGATCCCTCCGTTATCGCGAACGTAAAGGGTCGTCGGTGTCAGCGGATCGAGTATTAGATTATTCAAATAAAGGCCATTGATGTTTTGAGGCAACCCATTATTGATTGCCGTCCAACTCCCGCCGCCGTTGGTGCTCTTATATAGACTACCGTTGCCATAATCGGTGGAGGCATTGGCGTTGCTATTGAATCGACCATTGCCGAGAACGTACATGGTGCCTGGGTGAATAGGGTCGAGCGCGAGCTCGCTAACATTGGTGTTGGGCATTTCGGAATTAGCCGAAGCCCACGTGGCGCCGCCATCGGGGCTCTTAAACACGCCGCCCGGGCGTCCCGCGTAGATCGTGTTGGGATTGTTGGTGGCAACCACAAACCAATCAATAGCTCCGCCATCTGGTCCGTTGCTGCTCCAGGTTTTGCCGCCGAGCGGAGTTACTTGCCCGAATGCAGATGAGGTTAAGGCGACGAGAGCCACGATCAGACTGACGCGATACCGGGCGTGGTTTCTTTGAGTTAGTTTGTTAAGCACGATGTTTTTCCTTTTCCAAAGCAGGATTGCTCAGCCTGAATACTCAGTTTGGTTTGCGGTTGAGGCGGCCCTCCCGAGAGCATTCCGCCTCCCACCGCCGCGAGGCAGCTCAATTACAAACAACGCGATATCTTTCGCATATTTCATGGCCGCCCACGCCCTCTCAGCCAGTCACACGTTAGGGCTGCGGCGGCCCGGTGAGCTTGGTGCGCGTGCTCACGTAAAAGTCATTGCCGCCGAATCCGCCCGCACGAGCCGAGATGAAATAAAGCTCTGTGCCGTCCCACGAAAGCGCGGGTGCTCCCTCAAGGGCCGTGGTGTTGACGTTGGGTAGGAGCAGTGGGATGGACCACGGGTCAAGCGTGCTGGCCCGCGTCGCAACCCACAAGTCACGCGATATACTGCCCAGCCCGCCGGGCCGCTCGCTGGAAAGAATCATCTCCAAACCATCGCGACGGCGGATGGCCGTGCGCGTGTCGCGGTAGGGCGTGGTGCTGAGCTCGTTGTCGCGCGTGACTGTTCCCCAGGTCCCATCCGGTGCCAACGTCGCCAGGTAGATGTCGAAATCGCCCAACATTGTGGGTTGATCGCTGCGCGTGAAGTACAGCACCGTCGCGCCAGTCGCTTCATCCTGGAAGTAGTTGGGGCCACCGTCGGTGTTGGGAGTGTTGACGAAATTCAAGTCGCCAATACTTCCACAGATAAGACCCGCTTCCGGGTCGCGCCCGATGCGGTTCAGGTTCACTGGCGCTTCCCAGCCGAGATCGTCGCGGCGGTTCTTGCGATGTGCATAGTAGATATCGCCGCCGCCGCAGTTGTCGTTTGTGCGGAAGCTGTGGAAGAAAAGTAAGTGACTGTCGGTCGTGAGGTTAGGCCCCAGATCGTTGGCACTGGAATTGATTGTGCACCCGAGGTTGAAAGGTTGCTCCCAGGGAGAGTCCACGCTGTCTCGTTGCGACACCCAGATGTCGAAGCCCCCACACCCGCCGGGCCGGTCGGATGCAATATAGAGACTCAGTCCATCTTTGGAGACAGCAGAATGCTGTTCGTTGCCGGGGGAGTTAACGACCGGCCCCAGGTTAACCGGCGTCGACCAGTCAGAGAATTCCTGTGCGGCGGCGGCAGACGCCAGCGCCGTCACGAAAATCAAACTTGTGAAAGCGAGAAGAGAGTTCTTGAACTTGTACATAGAGTTTCTCCTTTGTGACTTGATGTTGATAAGACGCTCTTGTTCTCATTGCCTGGTCCTGACAGTTCGTTGTTTCGGACCAAAGCGCGCTAGAATTAGAGCCACTCCGAGATTCGTGGACTGAGCTTCAACGCACGACACTCAGTTCAATTCTTCGCAAGAGTACTCACCGCCTTAGGAACAAGTCCTTCGGGAAGTCGGAAAGATCTCGGAAAGAATTCTGAAACTTCGGAAAAGCAGTGATCAGCCGGCCAGCCAAACATTTTTATGAATTCGGCCCGTTCCGTTTAGACCCGGCGGAGCACACTCTGTTGCGCGAAGGCCAGACTGTTACGCTAACGCCCAAGGTTTTTGACATTCTCAAAGTGCTCGTCGAAAACAACGGCCACTTGTTTGAGAAAGACGAGCTGATGAAGGCAGTCTGGCCGGACAGTTTTGTCGAGGAAGGTAATCTGACTCGAAATATCTCTACTCTGAGGACTGTGCTCGGCGAAAGACCCGACGAACAATACATCGAGACTATTCCGAAGCGCGGCTACCGTTTTGTCGCGCGTGTGAGAGAAGTGGATGAAACCGTCGAGCGCGAACGGAACAAACAGTTCCAGTCAAGTATCTCTGAAGCGCGAAACAATCTCAGCGTGACACCTGAAGTTGCCGAATCACGGCGGATGGCACAACAGAGGACGCTGGCAATCAGCGAAAGCGATCCGGTGCCGGATCGAAGCACGCCTTGGCGCGTGTCCATCACATCTCCTCGCGATTTGTTCTTGCTTGCCATGATGATACTCGCGGTAGGAGGCCTCGCTTACGCCTTATTCTTTCGCGGCGGGTCAGTTGCGCGCCAACCTGAAATAAAATCGCTGGCAGTGCTCCCGCTCAAGTCAGTCACCAAAGACCCAAACGACGATTATCTTGGACTGCCGCTTGCGGACACGATTATCACGAGGGTCAGCCAAATCAGTGAACTGACGGTACGCCCCACCAGCGCCGTGCGTAAGTACGCCAACCAGGAAACCAATTCGTTGGAAGCCGGTCAGCAGTTGAAGGTTGATTCAGTGCTCGACGGAACGGTTCAGCGCGCGGGCGACGTTCTGCGCGTGAACCTGAACCTGTTGCGGGTTGCAGATGGGGCATCCCTGTGGAGTGAAAGCTTCAACGTGAGCTTCACCGACATCTTCAGGATGCAGGACGAGGTTTCGCAACAAGTAGCGGCGCGGCTGCGACTCAAGCTGAGGCCGCAGGAGCAGTCGCGCCTCGGCGGCACTCAAGCAGTTAATCCCGAAGTCTACGATTATTACCTGCGCGCGAAATATCATTTCGGCCTCGAAAACAAGGCCGATATCGAGTCCGCCATCGAGCTGCTGGAGCATGCCGTTGCAATTGATCCAGGCTTTGCCCCCGCCTATGCGGACCTTGCGCACGTTTATCGAAACAAGGCTGTTATTTTCAAGCCCCAGGAGAAAGAGTGGGAAGAGAAAGCCTTCGGCGCAGTTGAGACCGCACTTAGGCTGGATCCGAACCTGGCGGATGCACATCTTTCTCGTGGCTTCCTTCTCTGGACACATCCTCGTCATTTTCCTCACGAGCAAGCGGTTCAGGAATACCGCCGCGCCCTTGAGCTAAATCCGAACCTGGACGAAGCCCACCATCAACTTGCCAATGTCTATAATCACATCGGGCTGCTTGACAAAGGACTTGACGAGGCGCGAAGGGCAGTCGCCATCAACCCTGGCAATTCCGGGGCGCGGTTTCGCATCGGAGGGAGTCTTCTTTATCAGCACAAATACCAGGATGCGCTTAACGCCTTTGCCGAGGCGAAGGGATTCAATCCGCCGCTCTGGGGTTATCAGACTGCCTGGGCAATGTTTCAACTCGGAAGAAGAGAAGAGGCACGCGCCAGAGTTGAAGAAACCTTGAAGACCTATCCGCAGGACGAAGGCGGAAGTTTGACCAGCCTCCAGGCAATGATTGCTGCCGCAGCAGGGGACAACGATCAGGCCGAGGAAAAAATTAAGAAAGCTGCGCAGATCGGCAAAGGCTACGGTCACTTTCATCATACTGCTTATGCTATCGCTTCCGCCTATGCGCTAATGAACAAGCCGGATCAGGCAATCGATTGGCTGCGGAATGCGGCAGAGGACGGCTTTCCCTGCTATCCCTTCTTCGCAGGAGATGCCAACCTGGACCGCATCCGTCAGCACCCGGGCTTCATCGCTTTTATGGCCAGGGAAAAGGAGCGATGGGAACATTACAAGGCCACCTTATGATCAGGCCGCACACTCACCATGAATTTCGCGTGAGCAAGATGATCGATAGAACGAGAATCACCTCCTTTCTGGTCTCTTGCCTCATGTGCCTCTGGAGTGTGCCGGTGTTGGGCCAAGGCCCGACCACAGGCCGAATTGAAGGCACTATCAAGGACCAGAACGGAGCGGTGATTCCCCGGGCAGAAGTGAAAGCAATAAATAAAGCTACCGGAGATGAACGAACGGTTATCGCAGATGCGGAAGGCCACTACGGCTTACCACTTCTACGCCCTGGCACCTATCAAGTGAAAATCGCGGCCCCGGGATTCAGTGCAGCTACCATCGAGGAAGTTGGCGTCCTCATCACCGAGACCACACTCGTTAACGTTAGCCTCGCAGTAAGAGCGGCAATTGTTGAGCCAGTATTTATATCCATTGCGCCGCTGGTTCAAACAGATGGACCGCAGCTTGGCCGCGTGGTTGATTCGCGTCTGGTGTCAGAGCTGCCACTTGCCAGCCGCAACTTTACTCAAATACTGAGCCTCTCGCCGGGGGTGGCCACCTATCTGCCAGACAGCACCGGCCTGGGACGCAACACACAAACGATCTCGGTGAACGGCGCGCGTATGACGCAGAACAATGTGCAAATAAACGGCATTGATGCCAACACGATGGGCACGAGGGCAGCGGTTAACCTGGCGATTCCAGCGCCGGAGACCATTCAAGAGTTCAAGGTGCAAACATCTCTTTATGATTCGACGTTTGGGCGCTCGGGTGGCGGCAACGTTCAGATCGTTACCAGAAGCGGCGGTAATGACTTTCATGGGAGCTTGTATGATTACTTCCGCAACGATAGGCTCAACGCCAACAATCCTTTTTTGAAAGCCGCCAGTGTGGACCGGCCGGTGATAGAGCACAATGTCTTTGGCGCCCTGCTCGGTGGTCCCATCAAGAAAGAAAAAGCATTTTTCTTCATCTCGTACCAGGGAACGCGCGAGAGTAACGGAGCGTCGATCCTGAACAGTATTTCCTCCAATATCTTGATTGCGCCAGGACTGACGGATGATCGCTCCGGACAGACGTTGCTCCAAACATTCAAACCCACGCTAACGAATGGACAGCCGGCGACCTCAATTAACCCGGTGGCACTGGCTCTTTTGAATGTAAGACTGCCAAGCGGCCAATTCTTGATCCCGACGCCGCAGAGCAGCGGCCGCTATTCCGGTTCCGCCATTTCACTCTTTCGTGAAAACCAGCTCAACGCAAACGTTGATTACCGAGTCAATGCGAAAGACTGGCTGGCGATGAAGTTCTTCTTTGCGAACGGGCCGTCAACCATAGCGCTGCCGAGTTTCCGCGGTACTGGCCCAAACGTTCCGGGCTTTGGCACAAACGAAGCAAATAATGTCAGGGTGCTTGCTTTCCAGGACGTGCACAGTTTCAGCCCGGGAATCTTTAACGAACTACGGTTCGGCTACAACATGCATCGCAATCTCATTTCGCCGTCCGAACCGGTTAAGGACTCGGACCTCGGCATCAAAAGATCCAATGCCGACGTGTTTCCCGGTCTTGGACTGATACGCATCGCCGCCGGCAGTGGCGGGGTAATTGTGGGAACGCAAACTAACATTAATCCCGCAGTCGCGTGGGTAGCGACTATAGCCGATACGTTG
The DNA here is from genome assembly GCA_036506395.1 of Pyrinomonadaceae bacterium. Taxonomy (GTDB): domain Bacteria; phylum Acidobacteriota; class Blastocatellia; order Pyrinomonadales; family Pyrinomonadaceae; genus DASXRU01. The sequence continues at coordinate 7,373 of DASXRU010000123.1, forward strand.
GCAATCAGGCGCGGCAGGCAGCTTATCCGGGCAGGCGCCGAGTTTCGTTTCAACGAAGCCGATTTTGCGCAACAACAGTTCACTCGTGGTCAGATAGATTTCTCAAGCTTCAATAATTTCCTGATTGGCATTAGTTCCACCTCGACCTTCGGTAACGGCATCGGTGACCGTAAACAGCGCGCGACCGATGACAACTTCTTCGTCCAGGACGACTGGAAGGTCTCGGGTCGCATGACGCTCAATCTGGGGCTGCGCTACGAGCTCGACCCTCCGCCATATGACAAGCGCGGACGACTCTCGACCTTCGACCCTTCGCTCTACCGGCCGCGACTGCTGATAGGGAGCGATGGTGTTCCTGTGGGCCCACCTATCGGTGGATTCGTTCAGGCGGGAAACGTCATTCCTCAATACGATCTGCCAGAAGTGCCGAATGTTAGTAAGTATGTCATCAGAAGCATCGACCCGAACAACTTCGCCCCGCGGATTGGCTTCGCCTATTCGCCGTTCAACTCCAGCCGACTGGTTTTGCGTGGCGGCTATGGCATCTTCTATTCGCGCGCTACATTTCAATACATATCGACCTCGGTCACTACGCCGCCAACCTATCTAATCGGCAGAAGAACAAACAGGCCGCTGGATGATCCCTTCTTTCCTGTACCGTCTCAGGGCCAATTTCCGACCTTTGTTCAAGGCGTTGCCCTTTCAGGCATTGTCCTGGACCGCAACATTCGCACGCCTTACTTCCAACAGTACAACGCGAGCCTGCAATACGAAATTGCCAGGGACACAGTGCTTGAAGTTGCCTACGTCGGCACGCGCGGATCGAATCTATTCAGGCAAGTCGCCATTAACCAGGCGCGCGTTGCCAGTCCGCAGCGTCCGATCATTAATGATGTCACTGGGGCGGTGATTACGACGAACACGCCGCAGAACGCACAACTGCGAGCGCCATTTCAAGGCGTTGATATCAATGGGTTCTTTCAAAACCAGACGACCGCGCAGTCCTCATACAATTCACTACAAATGAGTTTGACCAGACGGCTCGCGCGCGGTCTGCAACTGCTCGGCTCGTACACTTATGCGAAGTCAATTGATAACGCTTCAGGTGCGGGTGGCGGTGCGGGCATTGTTGGCCTGGTAAACCCAGGATCAATCGGTGATACCAGCATCATTCTCGGCAAGCAGGGTGACAGTCACGCCAACCGCGGCGTTTCGGATTTCGACCGCACGCATCGTTTTGCCTTGAGCTACATCTGGGACGTGCCACAGCCGGCTTTCGCCAAACGCTCAACCGCCGCCCACTTGCTGCTCTCCGGTTGGCAAGTCGCGAGTATCATCGTCGCGATGTCTGGTCTGCCGATTGATATTGTAGATACGGGGGCAGGCTCTTTATATGGATTGTCTGGTGGGGGAAATCCGCTGGCGCGGCCAAACTGGGCGCCGGGAGCCAACCGCGCCGCCGCGACCAGCAACGTTCCGGAAGGGTACTTCTTCAACCCGTTTGCATTTGCCCGCCCGGTCGTGGCGGTCGGGCAAGTGATTTCAAGTTCCGGCGGCGCGGCAATCGCGGACGCACCAGGAACCGACATCGGCAACCTCGGGCGCAATGTCCTGCGCGGACCGGGACAGACTAACGTGGACTTCTCTGTTATTAAGCGTTTCCCGTTTGGTGAGTCGCGGAGCCTCGAGTTCCGCACCGAAGTTTTCAATCTCTTCAACCACGTCAACCTCGCCAATCCAATCAGCGACCTTGGGGCAGTGCAGTCTTCCGGCGGCACGATTGATCAGAGCACCGGGCGAATTCTGAGTCCGGGTAGTTTCGGGCGGATCATCTCGACGAGCAACAATCCGCGCCTGATTCAGTTCGCCCTGAAGCTCAATTTCTGATTCGATTCTTACAACCAGCAGTGAACGCCTGCTCGCCGCAGTTCCTCGTCGTTCACATCAACGTTTTCCAGGCGCTGAGTGACATCGGCGTTGAGTTCTCGCCCGCGTTCGATAGCGATCGAAAAGGATCATTCCCGTCGGGGGGCAAACTGCTATGGCTGGCCGAACCTCTGGCGATACTCCGGCGACTCTATGAACCCGCGAACAATCGTGTTCTCCAGGAAGTCTGGATCGGCAGCTAATTGAAAGCGGCTGTTGTGGAAGATGTATCCACAATTAGCAGGATCAGGACTACCGACGCAGGTTTCCGGGTCACGGCGCAGGTATCCGAAATACTCCATCGTGACGAATGCTTGCTTGTAGAACTTATTGTTGACCTCCGGACT
>DASXRU010000124.1:0-26974 GCA_036506395.1 Pyrinomonadaceae bacterium
CAGGTGGTGCCGACTAGCGGTGGCACGGCGAGCTTCGGATACATCGCGCAGCGAAAGACGGATGGTGGTCCGGCAACGGGTCACTTCAACTATGTCAATCTCACCACCCGTTTGCACATCAATGGGCCAGTGAACGACCTCGTCATCCTGAGTCCGACATCTGCGAGATTCTCCGGAACCTGGGGCGCGGGCTGCACCTTCACTGTTTACATGGAGGACAACGGCGAGCCAGGAGTGAGCAGTGGCGATCGACTCGAGGTTTCGTACTCGTGTCCGTCACTCTCGATCGACGCACCAAATCAGGTGCTGCTCCACGGCAACAATCAAATGCACAAAGCTGGCGCAAACTCGCCGCCGGTGGCCAACGCCGACACGGCGTCTATGGCCGAGAAGGCGTCTGTCACCATTAACGTCCTGGCCAACGACATACCCGGTCCGGTCGAGGACAGTGGGCAGACATTAACAGTCACTACCGTTGGCGCGTCCACTCACGGCACCGCCACGCTCAACGCCAACGGCACGATCACTTACACGCCGACCGGTGCGTTCAATGGCAGCGACAGCTTCGTCTATACAATCTGCGACAATGGTACGACAGACGGCATCGCGGATCCGCTGTGCACGACGGGGGTTGTAGACGTGACGATCTCATCGGTCAACGATCCACCGTTGCCAGCAGCAATCACGTGGAGCGGGTCGGTCGACCCGCTCAAGGTGAGCACGAGTACGACCGCCACGGCGAGCTTTACTGATCTCGACTCGGGTGACACGCACACGGCGACATGGAACTGGGGCGATGGATCAACGTCAACTGGTACAATAGCCGAACCTAGCGGGGGTTCGGGATCGGTGACTGGTAGCCATACCTACACCGCGGCCGGACTCTACACGGTCACCCTGACAATCACTGACAACGGCGGCCTAGCGGGTTCGTCAGTGTTCAAATCGGTAGCGGTCTATAACCCGACCAGCACGATCACTGGAACCGGACAAATCAATTCACCGGCAGGCTCCTATCTGGCGAATTCTGCCCTGGCCGGGACGGCGACGTTTTCGTCTATTTCGGTGAAGTACATGACGGGCGCTACTGTGCCGAGCGGCACAACCTCGTTCAGTTACACGCCGGCGAACCTGACGTTCAGTGTGTCTTCGTTTAAGTGGTTGATCACGACCGGCGGGAAAGCCTGGTACCGTGGCTCCGGCACTGTGACGATTAATGGGGTATCACAGTCCTGTCAGTTCCTCGTCGCCGCGCTGGACGGTCCCAACCTGACGACGGACAAGTTCCGGATTAAGATTTGGACGACCACGACCGTCATCTATGACGATCAGATGGGCGCAGCCGACGACGCCGTCGCGACGGTCGTGACCACGACTGGCCCGAGCAGCCTCGCGGTGAAGTGAAATGGTGTGCGTGAAGAGCGGGGTTGAGGCAACGCCGATCCGCTCATCGCGTACACTTAAATGGACCCCGAGGTCCGAAGTCGGCTGTGACAGTGCCGTTAGCGTTGATGGTCATGTGGGTCACCAAACTGCTCACGAAGTCATCACCAGTCGATAACGGGACGTCACTCGTCGCCGTATTCCCCTGACGCACCATCACCTCGGTAACATCGATGGTCGCCTCCATCGATCCGGACGCGGGAGCGGCAAACTCCTGCGTGCTCTCGGTGTTCGCGACATATTTCACCAGCGTCATCGTCGTCTGAGCCTCAACGTGAGTCATCGTGCGGAAGATGATGTGTAGCCCGCCGGACGTGTCAAAGCGTGGGTAGAAGAGTAGGAATGACTTGCCGGTGCCGGTGAAGGATTCGCCCGTGCACGGGTTGGTCCCCATTATCGTGTCGGTGAAGGGTCCGAAGGTGACCTGCGCGGAGGCCTGCGGCGGGCTTAATATAACGGGCAGGACCACCACGAGCACGGCGAACATTATTTTAGTTAGTCTTCCATTGATTGGATTCTCCACTTCGGTCGTCGGGTTACGCATTGCTGTCTTCTCCTTTTGCTTTCCGATAGTCTGGGCTTTGCTTTCTTGTAATCTGGACATCAACTTTAAGTTCCTGCTGAAGAAGCCAGGCACGGAAGTTACGTTGTCAAAACAGCTCCGTCATCACGAGCAGGTGATGACGGAGCTTTTGCTTTAATCAGTTCGAATGAAGCGAGAACTGGAATGAAATCTCTCCGTCACTTCGGACCCCGAAAGGTTCGTGATCCCCTTGTCCAATAGACACAGTACAACGCAGGGAGAGCACATTAAGATCGACTCCTTTGAAGGCCGCAGCCTCGATACCGATTCGTGTTTTTTTAACTAACTGGAACTAACTCGCGGGTGTCAATGGCAAAAGCTGGGCCACACTCTGCAAGATCGAAGAGAAAATTCATCGATCCATAGATCGCTTCGTCAACCGGCTATGTGGGTATTACTTTGATGAGTTGCGACACGTGCGGTCGATTTTGAGAATTCGGCGAATCTGAAACCGCCAACCCGATATGGCAATCTCTTGCCAACTCGGATTGAGAGTGCATCGCTTATCTGACAGAAGTGTGGACTTTTTGTGACGCGCTCCGTCTGATGTTTATCATGTTGCAACCGTAGAGCCGACCTCGAGGCGTTGCACCCAACGGGCAGATTTAATAACGCGAGACTTCGTGCAGTGACGACGTTGGTAGAGAAGGAAGGCATTGTGTTGTGATTTAATAACGATTTGCTTATGGACAGATTGGGGGGCAAGCTGTTTGCTTTCAGGACAACGACGCTGATAATTACCCCCAGACTTGGGATGGAGCGTATCCAGTCTTAGGCTCTCGGCATCGCGCCCTGGAGTGATTTGGACTTGGCGCTAAAGAGGCAGGTCGGTTCGGTTTTTGAAAAGATTTAGAGGAATCTGTAGTTGGTTATGGCAACTGTCACGGTGGACGGGCCAGTAGATTCCGGTTCAACGCGAAGAACTGTACCACGTACGGCCACTCTCGGCGTTCCCGCGTCCTGGCTCGGAGCTGGCGCGAGCCAGATAATAATGAACAGCTTCGCATCTTGCTTAACCGGCTGCGTTAGGCTCAGGTTTAGTGCGTCATGACTGAGATTATTAAGGTGCGTGTGACTTTCGAACGCTTCTCCATTCGCATTCACCCCGCGCACCGTCGCCGGAAAGGGGGCGGACACACGTGGCTTGTCCCGCCGCTCTAAAACCCGGTAAAAGGGCGCCAGGAGAACTTTGTTTTCCGAATCGTCGTCCTTTCTTTTTCCTCTACTAACTTTCCACCTCCCTAACGTAAAGCTCCGCACTGGGATTAACGCTATCCCCCCTGACCTGGAAACCTTTTGCAGTGGGCTGTCAATGCGTGATGGCAATCGTTATTCCGCAAGTTGAAGGAAGCGCATTCGCAACCTAAGCGTAACTAGCAGAGAGGTTTATGACGTTGCTTGAAGCTCAGTACAGATACGCTGCAAGACGCGATGTGCATATCTAGTATTCACATGTTCAAGCGATAGTGACCTTGCTTACCTAGATTCAAGGAGATGGAGGGAATAGGGTGAAAGTGTTTAGGCAATATACATTGGTAAGGAAGTATCCAGACAGACAAGCAGGCAGGCGATAAGCAGATAGGTCAAATGGACAGTCTTTCACGAGACCTCATCTGCGATTGTTGGTTTTCTATTGTCTTGGTTTGCGATTTCAAAGTGCGGTGCGTGAGCGCTCGGATTCAAAAACTCGGCCAAGGCGCTCCAGCTCATTTTCCAGTTCGGCCAAAAGGTCTTCGGCCCTCTCCCGGGTGCTGCCCCTTTGTTCTAACTCAGCGCTAAGTGCGGCTATCTGGTGTAGGCCGAAAATGCCGCAACTTCCTTTAAGGTCGTGCGCTGCATGCGCAAAGGTTTCCATGTCCCCCTTTGCCAGCGCTTCGCGCAAGGTAGCGAGTGTAGGTGGCGCGTCGCGAAGAACTAGATCAAGTAGTTGGGTCACAACGTCTCGCTGACCTTCGTTCTCTATTGCTCCGAAGGTGGCAAGGATCGCTGACTCCAGGTTGTCTTCAACGCTCACGTGCGCGTGAATATTTGAAGCAGTGGCTTGCTGCTGGATAGGATCGACAGACCAGCGGTCAAGCGCGGACTTGAGCGCTTCCAGTTTCACAGGCTTGCTGATGTAATCATCCATTCCTGCTGCCAAACATTTCTCTCGATCGCCCTCCAGCACGTGAGCCGTCATGGCAATGATTATGCTGTGCCTCGACGATCCTTCGCGCCGGCGGATCTCGGCGCTCGCTTCATAACCGTCCATCTCAGGCATCTGGCAGTCCATCAGGATGATGTCGTAGTCGGTGCTCTCTAAGGCTTCGAGCAGATCTCGGCCATTGGTTACCGCGTCAGCTGCGTAGCCCAGCATTTCAAGCTGATATAAGACCACCTTCTGATTCATGATCTTGTCTTCGGCCACCAGAATACGGGTGGGTTTAGCATGACCCATAAGAGAAGGCACCCGCAGATTGGAACGAGAAGGCAAGGGAGTCCTGCTTTGGTCTTGCTGCTTCGCAAATCGCGCAGTGAACCAGAAAGTAGAACCGCTGCCTGGTGCGCTCTCGACACCAATCTCCCCAGCCATGTATTCAACTAACTGTTTGGAAATAGCTAAGCCCAGGCCCGTGCCTCCGTACTTGCGGGTAGTTGAGCCGTCGGCCTGCGTGAAGGACTGGAAAAGACGCAGCTGTCTCGCTTCTGAAATTCCAATCCCGGTATCGCTTACCACAAAGCGAAGTCCTGCATGGGTATCAGTCTCAAACTGTTTTTTGACGCGGACAATAACTTCTCCCTGCTCGGTGAACTTCACTGCGTTACCTACAAGATTAGTTAGAATCTGTTGTAAACGACCGGGGTCGCCGCGAAGCTGTAAGGGCACGTCGCTGTAAATGAGAGAGGCCAACTCGATTCCTTTTGCCCGTGCCTGCTCAGCCATCAGCTTGAAAACGTCTTCGGCAACGCTGCGCAGGTCGAAGTCCAGAATCTCTAACTTTACCTTGCCGGCTTCAATCTTCGAGAAGTCCAGAATGTCATTAATGATGGTGAGAAGAGCCTCACCACTGGACCAGATTGTTTCAGCGAATTCCCTCTGCTTCGCAGTCAACTGCGTGTCCAGCAGGAGGCCAGTCATTCCAATGATTCCGGTCATGGGCGTTCTGATTTCATGACTCATGTTCGCCAGAAACTCTGCCTTCAACCGTACTGCCTCCAGCGCTGCATCACGCGCCTCTGCCAACTCGGCCTCAATTAGCTTACGCTCGGTGATGTCGCGTACAACACAGACCAGTCCTCCCCCTTCAATTCTAGTCAGAGAAATCTCTTGCGGATATGCGCTTCCGTCATTCCTTCTGGCGCGCGCTTCCCCACGCCATTTGCCTCTCTTATCCAGCACCGGCATGATGCCCTGTTTGAATCTCCTTATTTCTTCATCATCGTAATGAACCTCCCAGCTTTTACCGATAAGCGCTTCAGGGTTGTCATGTCCATAGATTTTTGCGTATGCATCATTCAGATAAACTAACTTTCCATTTTCGGTAAGAATTGCTATGCCATCCATGGAGGCCTTGATTGCCGCCGCCTGCTGCCTCGGCAACTTTCCCGCACCGATACTCTGGGTAATATCGCGCGCGATCGTGGAGGCACCGATGATCTCGCCAGCCGCATTCTTAATAGGAGAAATAGTGAGTGAAACATCGATCTGTTTACCATCTTTCCTTACGCGCACAGTCTCATAATGGTCAACGCGTTCTCCGCTCTTAATCCTTGCAAGAATCTGTGGCATCTCGTCGGGACGGCCTGGTGGTAGCAGGATTGAGAGGGCGCAACGTTCAACCTCTGAGGCGGAATACCCATAAATTCTTTCGGCGCCCAGGTTCCAACTGACAATGAAGCCCTCGAGTGTTATCCCGATGACTGCATCGTCCGATGACTCCACAATGGACGCCAGCGCAAAAAGCATTTCCTCCGTCTGCTTGGGCCCGGCTATCTGCTCTTTCATAAATATACTTGTCTCTGAAACCGCATGGCGTGGAAGGGCGGAGGGGGTCCAAAGGGTAGTCGCTCGTTGATCCCCAACTTCCTGCCCTGTTCAGCGATCAACGGCTTCGCATGACGATCATCGTCGGTTGCCAGCGCATGACCGCCGCCACTGAAGAACCTCCGCCCACGCTGTGACGGGAGGGATCATTCCGGCAGCATTCACGAACGCTCCAAAGAACAGCAGCAACACCAGGGCCGCGACATCAGAAGCACAGGGAGGAGGGACAAGGCGCCGGCCCGGTGCCTTAAGGTAACAAGACGCAAAGCCTCAGTGCGATTGGCGAGTGCTTGATACTGAAGGTGTTGGGCCTTCAACTCTTCGTTGGTTAACCCGAACTCGGCTTCGCAGAACACCTTTAGCGCAACGCTGCATGGTTGGCAATGGCCTCCTCTTGTTGGGTGGTGGCGATCTTGCGCCAAGTAGTTCCAGATATCAAGCCAGAAATCTCGTGGTCCATTGTAGTTCCCATCTCTTCACAGATTCACAAAAGATAATCGCCGTTTTGAAAAGGGAAAGGCCGACCCTTTTTACAGGTCGGTCTTTCCTGGCGCCCAGCGGAGGCTTAGCAGCCGCCACTAATTCCTCGCGCCGTTCCGCAGAATGGCACGAGCTTTTTATCCGCCGTCAGGTCAAAGAAATGCAGATTGGCTACTCAGCCCGATCTGCATGTCAGACCGACGATCATGGACAGCTTCCGTTCACGGTATCAATGATCCCGGAGTCCACGGCGTTGAGATGCTATTAAGGGTAATAGCCACACTGCCTGGCAGTACCTTTCTGCGTCGGCGGCGCGATACATGTGTCCGGGCAATCTTCTTTGGTTTCCTGTTTACCGGGAGATCAGGTCAGACTGAGGAGCCACAGAGAACGATGATATAGTGCCGCTAGCATCGTCGTAATTAAACCTGCACGTCTGAGGATCGAAAGAGACGCTGTAACGATGGCGAATATTCTGCTCGTAGAAGATGATGACCAGCTAAGGGCCATGCTCAAATTGCTGTTGACGAGCTGCGGTCATGAGGTCTCGGAGGCTTCCAACGGTACGCGAGTTTGCGATATCTATCAGAAGGAGCGTTTCGACCTGGTTATCACTGATCTTGTGATGCCGGACACTGAGGGGCTGGAAGTGATTATGGAGCTTCGACGCACGGATTCAGACGTGCGAATCATTGCCATGTCGGGAGGGGGACTAGGCAGAGCGGAAGAATACCTGAAGATAGCGCGGAAAGCCGGTGCACAACTTACTCTTTCCAAACCTTTCGGCAATGAGGAATTCCTGGAGATGGTTCGCTCGGCGCTTGAAACCTAAGCGGTCTGGCGTCGCAAGCAGTTTACGTAGCCGCCAACTTGGTATCGGCGACTTGCTCGCGAACGGCCCAAAGAGCGCTGACGAACTCGCCATTGCAACTAAGACGGACCCGCCTTTGCTGTACAGAGTGTTGCGCGACGTTTGCTTCCGCCGGGGTGTTGCTGACGCGACCGATAAGAAAGAGACAATCGGCAACTTTGCCCTAACTTATGGAAGCGAGGGCAGGATTATGAAATACCGCTGGAATTACCCTGACCCAACCGCGATACGAGAAGTCCCAGAATACCTGGTCTCGACTACCCAGGTAGAACGCCGATTACCTCACAAACTTCCCCTGTTTTGAGTAAAAACGCGTATAGTTATAACAACTTTTAAGGGAGCCTCCTCGTCTAACATTCAGCAGGCCCCAGGCGATGTTGGTTGTTTTACGGTTTTGGGATGTCGTTGCTACATCAAGTCTCCCCGCTAATGCGAATAGAATCATTTCTCACTATCTCCATTTTCCTGCTTATCACTGCGACCTTCTCGGCGGCGGAAGCTCGCGCCGATACCTTCGATCTCAGGGATTTCGGCGCTGTCGGGGATGGCGTAACGGATGATGGCCCCGCATTGCAAAGCGCCCTGGACACCATAGCCGAGGCGGGGGGCGGGACCCTCTTCGTGCCTGCGGGGTGCTACGCGATCATTACGCCGGTTTTCAAAGACTTCAGCGGACTCGCGTCCTCCGTCACCATCCTTGGTGTTGAGTCGTCAGCGACGGTTGACACTAAAGGCGGGGGCTTTGAATTGAGCATGGGATTGGACTTGTCGTCGGAGTTCTATCCGAAAACGGATGCTCAGGACGCGGTACGAATTTCCGGGCTTCAAAGTTTTCTAATTAAAGACATAGCGTTCGTCGGCACCCCGGATATTTACAACGATGCAAGGAACACGCTTATTTTCGACGATGTCCTGGAAGCGACCATCACGCACTGCGAGTTTTACGGCCTGAGTACCCAGGTGCAGGGCGGGTCAATCGTCACGGCTCAGAAAAGCAAACTCAAGATTGAGCAGAGTAAGATCCTGGGGTGTACAGGCAACAGCGGCATTAACGTGCCCATCATTCAAAACCAGCAGTGGAGAGGTATTGAGCTTACAAATACCGTTTTTCTCGATTACGGTCAGCGGCCGGAACTCTACGGCAAGATGACCGTCTCGCCAATTTCATGGATTAGTATTGGCAGCGCCGAGGCCGTTACCAGCGATTCGCCCCGTAGAGACGTGATCATTCGTGACCTATTCCTTGATGAGGGAGGCTGGATTGGCATCCTGAGCCAACCCGGCGCCTCCAGCGCGAAGGTTGATCTTTTTTACATCACAGATCTGACAATGAACGTCAGTAACTTTGGGACGTTTGGGCATTACCTTCATGGCATTCGGGGCCTGCTGGTCGAGAAATCGCGCTACCAGTGGAGCCATTCCGCCTCGGCCGCGATCGAACTTCACGGTGTCGAAACCGGCATCCTGGACAGACTTGAGTGCGTGGCGAGCGCCAACCGCATCGCGGCGTCGAATGAGACGGGCACGCTCTATGTTATTGACTCTACTTACGAGACTCTCGATTCGCAGGCGCTGGAAACAAAAGTCATAACCACCGCTAATGCGGAAGACGACCCAGTCCAATTCGTCCGGCAACAATACCAGAGTGTGCTCGGTTTGGATCCCGACCCCGCCGGCCACTTTTATTGGTCTAACCTAATCCTTAATTGCGGCGACGACATCCAGTGTTCGGCGGACGCAGGCGCGGCCCTGGATGTTTACCTGGGCGCCAATCCGTCGCCGAATTTTTCAATCGCGGGCCGGGTGAGTGACGAAAACGGCGACCCGCTGGCGGATCTGACGGTTAGCCTGAGCGGGTCACAGTCGTTGGCGACGCAGACGGATGCTGATGGGCGATATAGCTTCGCTAACCTGCCGACGAGCGGAGTCTATACAGTATCAACCTCAAGGGAGCACTACACTTTCATCCAACCGAGCGTGACCTTCACCACGCCGAGTGGCGACCAGACGGCTGACTTTGCGGGGACGCTAAACAGATACACAATCGCGGGTCAAGTGGTTAATGCCGACAACGAGGGGATGCCGGGAATCACCGTCACGCTAACGGGCTCAATGAGCGCGACTACGACGACCGACAGCGACGGTCGCTTCGTCTTCGACGACCTTCCGGCTCTTGAAGCCTACACGGTTACGCCTTCGGCGGAGCATCACACTTTTCAACCGGCATCCTGGGCATTCGAGGAACTGAGCGGGGACCAGTCCGCTGAGATCGTCGGCCTCCTCAATACTCACACGGTCCAAGGGCGGGTAGCCAGATCCGATGGCTCGGCCATCCCGGGGGTCAACGTGAATCTATCGGGGTCGCAGGCGGCTGCGACCACTACCAACTCTGGCGGCAACTACTCATTCGCAAGCCTTCCTGCCGGCGGCAACTATTCGCTTACGCTGTCGAAGGCAAACTACTCATTCACTCCTGCGAGCCTTGCGGTGAATGACCTGGATTCAGATCAATCGGCGGACTTCACGGGTACGCTCCTGAATTACAGTATCACCGGTCGCATCACTTCGGGCGGGATCGGGCTTGGCAGCGTCACAGTCGGACTGAGTGGCTCGCAGACTGGTACGGTGACCACAGACGCAGGAGGGAACTACTCGTTTACCGTTACAGCGGAGGGCAACTACGTCGTCACGCCCTCCAAGACGAATTACTCGTTTAGTCCGTTAACTGCGAGCTTCAACAATCTGGGTGGGAACCAGTCGGGTGATTTCGTCGGCACCCTCAATACGCACACGATCAGCGGACGCGTGACAAAGACGGACGGAACTGGATTATCCGGAGCTACAGTAGCTCTTTCGGGGTCGCAGTCGGCAAGCGGGACTACGAACAATAACGGCGACTACTCTTTTCCAGGCCTTCCGGCCGGCGGCAATTACACCGTCGCTGTTACGAAAACACACTACACCTTTCAACCGTCATCGCAGACCTTCAACGATCTAGGTGAGAATCAGTCGAGTAACTTTGTCGGCACCCTCAATACGCACACGATCAGCGGGCAAGTAACCAAGTCGGACGGCTCGGCAATCTCCGGCGTCAACGTTGTCTTGTCGGGGTCGCAGGCTGCTACGACGGCGACCGACTCCGGCGGCAATTACTCATTTGCCAATGTTGCGGCGGGCAGCGCCTGCACCATTACGCTGTCGAAGACGCAGTACTCATTCAATCCCCCGAGCTGGACCGCGAATGACCTGGGAGCAGACCAGGCGGCAAACTTCACCGGCGCCCCTGTGAATTACCAGATTAGTGGACGCGTGACCATCAGCGGGACAGCGTTGGTTGGCGTTACTCTTGCGCTTAGCGGCTCGCAGAGCACCGCTACGACGAACGACGCGGACGGCGCATACTCGTTCACGGCGCCGGCTGAGGGCAATTACACCATAACGCCGTCGAAGACTAACTACACTTTCAATCCATTTAGCATAACCATCAGCAATCTGAGCGGGAATTCAGTACGCGATTTTAGCGCGACACTGAACGCCGGCGTGCCGGTGTTGATTAGCCAGACGAACTCCACCCGGGCAATTGCCTTCGACTCCGTGCTGCAGACCGACGAGCCGTTCCGGCTCAACTACGAATATCCGTGGGCGTCAGATGGGCGCACCAGGATAATGCTCTTTGCCACGAATTTCTCTTTATCTGCCAATGAGACCGCAGCGGCTGTCACTGTAGAGGGAGAGGATGCCTCGCACAAGATTTATCCCCTCGTGGTTGAGTATGTCGGAAAGGTTCCGGGATTCGACTGGCTGAACTGCATTACGGTCAGATTAGACGACAACTTGGGGGATATCGGCGATGTGCTGATACGAGTCACTTACCGGGGCACCTCCAGCAATCGCGTACGTGTCGGGATCGGCCATATCGGCGGCGGTCCGCCAGACGATCCCGCTGCTATCCCGACGCCGGGACAGGCGCCCTAGCACGACCTCAAGACTCTTCCGAGCCTCGACGCCCGAAAAATATTTTCAGGATTTCGGTAAGCTACCGGACATCGAAAGGCTCGTTTCGCCCGCGGCAAAGAACGCACGCCGAGTACGCGGAACTATTCGCGCGCGCCGGTTTGCGCCTGACACGCATCGTGCCGACAAAGTCGCCATACAGCGTAATCGAAGCGGTTGTTGCTTAAGTCTGGGAATTAGTCGCGGGGGGCAAGCGGCGCAGGGAATAGTGGTCCCTGCGCCGCTTAAGTTTTCGAAGCGCATCAAGTTTCACGCGGGATGGTGGCGCGCCGCTGAATGGCGCGCAACCACATTCGACGAATAATTGCGCTGCCAGGGTAGATGATCCGCCAATATGCGGCAAACCGTCGACGTGCCGATGAACCGCGGGCAAAGACGCGAGTCTCAGTTGATACGAGCGAGTGGTTCGGACCATTCGGCGTCACAACAAAATTCATAGTAGCCAGGGCAAATCCTTCCGGCAGAGGCTTCGTAAAGAACTCCGGCGTCAGCGGCGGCCGCATGCCTGGCGGTGCCCCGACTATTGTGCCGACGACTAGTTCTCGCGGAGCGTCGTCAGCCAGAAGCACAAAGGTGCTATGGGTCGCGACATCGATCATCGATTCGTGCTCTCGAGCAGCATTCTGAATATTCTCAGGCGCCGGCTGCCCGCCGCGTCGAATCCAAACCAGCGTTCGCAACAGTCGGATCTCATCAGGCCGTACCTGTTTGATTGCCTCGAACACACGCGCCGGCGGGGCGGCAACATCGATTGTGTGGAACTCGCGGAACTGCCAGACCGGCGCAAACTCATCAAGGCGAGTTTCAATTCGCGTTACCCGCGACTCTGAAACGGGAAGGATCAAAGCGATGCCGGATACCAGAATACCAATCCCGGCAACGCCGAGTCCGCGACGGCGCGTCGGGACCCCAAGACGCCGGATCGGTTTCACAACCAGCACCAGTCCGCTGATTGTCACAATTAGCCCGAGGTAAAAAACAGCAGAGCCGAACATCTATTATCCCCGGTAAAGCGAGAAAGGATTTTTCAGGTTCAGATACTTCCTGACAATCTGGCTCGTTGGCACCCGCGCCTTCAACCGGTGCAGTGTTTGATACAGCCCCATCTCTGCGCGGCCCATGAAGATGTACTCCGTAAGCACGCCCTTAGTGCGAAATAACTTTTTCGATTCCCTTATGTAGTCGTGCAGAAATGCGCTGTCGCTGAAGTCGAAGAGCGGCTGCTTCCTGTCTGGCTCCGGTGGATATACCTTACGGTAGAAGTTATCCGCGAAGTCGAGGAGTGCCCGGCGCGTGGCCGGCAGCAACTTCTGACCGAGGAGCCGGTATTGATCTTCGAGCAATCGGTGGAAATCCTCTGAGTTCTTCGCGTCCGGATGGAGAAAGACACTGCGCAAGTACGCAACGGCTTCGGGCCGGAGGTATTTCACGCAGCCAAAGTCTACCAGTCCAATGCTGGCATCATCGTTGAAAAGGTAGTTGCCCCAGTGTGGATCAGCGTGGAAGGCGCCGATCCCCAACAGCTGAAAATAGAATAGCTCGAAGAGATTTGCACCGAGCTGATTTCTCAGTTTCTGCGAGGGACGCTCCGCCAGGAAGGCTTCGAGATGACGACCGCGCATTAGTGACATCGTCAGCACCTTATCCGACGAGTACTGGCGAAAGACGCGCGGAACCTTGACGAACGAGAGCGACGCCAGGCGCTGTTGAAAGAACTCGATATTGTCAGCTTCCCGCGCGTATTCCGTTTCCGCCATGATCTGTTCCTGCACTTCGTCGATGGCTGTCCTCGGGATATGCCCCGACGCTTGTGCCGGCTTAGAAAACGCGCGAAACAGCGCGAAGTCGTTTTCGATTGTCTGGCGGATGCCGGGATATTGAATCTTTACGGCTACCTGGGTGCCATCCTGAGTAACAGCGTGATGCACCTGGCCCAGGGAAGCGGCAGCGAAGGGCTCCGGCGAAAACTTCTTGAAGATCTCTTCCGGCTCGCGCCCGAGACTCCCTTTGATCTGGACCCGTACTAGCGAAGGATGCATACCCGGCGCTTCCATTTGCAGAGTCGCCAGCTCGGCAAGCGTTTCGTCGGGAAGAATATCCGTGTGAAGACTCAACGTCTGGCCGATCTTCATTGCGGGGCCGCGCAACGATTGCATCTCGTCGCGCATGCGCCGGGCCGCGCGGGTATGCGTGGATTTCAGTTTACTTTTGCCTTCTGCCTCTCCCAGGAATGCGCGCTGCAAGAGGTAACCGATGTAGCTGCCGGCAATATCGGCGCTCATCGAAGCCATACTAAGCGCGCGGCGGGTGGGAGTGTTCTTCTCAGAAGTCATCTATCTCTTTCCTGGCTGGAGCATGGAAACGCCGAGGCTCAATGACCGATCCAGAAACGCCAGGGTGTTCTGCTTTCCCGGCGACGTATCGTGCAGCCAGTACAGCAGCGTGCCGAGGTAGTAAATCCAGAATGTCTGCGGCGCCAACCAACTTACCGGCGTATGTCGATGATTTGGAAGCGACTCCTCGAGAAGTTCCTGAACGAAGCCTACGTACCGGTGCCGGAGTTCCTGAGCCCGATGACTGAAGGCGCCGAGCGGCGAGGCCGGCTTAAGCGCTTGAATGAAGGCGGCGCCGATGAAACGTTCGTATGGGGCCAGAAACTCGAGCTGGCTATGCACGAGAGTAAACAGCTTTTCCTCGAGGGGCGCTTTGCGGAGACGTGGGTTATCACGGACTGCTGCTATCGCCTGGTCCACCTCCTGCTCGAAGAAATAAAGTGCGATGTCTTCCTTGGTCCTGAAATAGTTGAAGACGGTGCCTTCGGCGATGCCGGCCTTACGGGCAATCGCCTTGGTGGTTGTGGAATCGAAGCCCTTCGTCTGGAAGAGTTTCAATGCGGCAGTCACAATACGCTGCCGGATCGCTTGCTTGTTCTGCGCGCGCCGCCCAACCGGACGAGTTGTTGCGACCCGGCGGCGTGGCTTCGCTTTCGATGGCGCTCTTTTCTTCGCGGTCATAGGAAATCCATGAGTATACTCACTAAAATATATGAGTACACTCACGGACTTGTCAATAGTTGGGAAGATGCAAGGTGACTTCTATTACAGTCTTCCCACCAGCAGACATTTCCGCGTGCTGAACGGGTTGGCCCTGCGAAGTCACGGTTAACAGCAGGTCCAGGACTTGCGCCGCCAGGGATCGGTAGATATCCGATACGCTTTAGTTTGTCGCAAGGTCAGTTAACCCGCATTCTACGCACCTACTGTTGCGTTTCGAACCTGGAGGCTCGGTTTTACTGGGAGCGCGGGCGCCCTCGCCCGCATAGCACCGTAGCCGCGTACTTTGCCAACATAAAAAGACCGTGGCTTCCGTCATTCTTCGCGCTTCGCGCTCATTGGGGTTGGGCGCCCGCGCTCCCAGGAATACGCGAAGCTTGGGATGGACTGCATCACTACCCTTACGCAGCTTAGCTTGCGCCCACCAGACAGGCTTTGTTAGAATCTCGCTTCGTTATTTGCACGAAGGACCAGCAATGTTTTGGTCTGATGTAATTGTAGTCTCAAACTTTTGATAGGAAGCTCCGGAAGACCTTCGCCATGAATCGAACGTACACTCGATTCTTTCCTTTTTGATGTCTCGGTCCGTCACATTTGGCGGACACGCGGCGAAGGCGCTCCTATCAAATCCGATCAGTGAAGTTCGTAAATAGTGAATCGTAAATCTGAATGGTAGGAGCCGGGGCCGCTAGTTTTCGAGTGGCTCTGCCGACTAGTTTTTCGCGGCTGGTCCCCGGGGTCGGAAAAGCCTCTGAACCGTGCGGCTTTGCCGCCGCACAGTGGGGGAAGGCTTGGCCTTTCCGTCGTTGGAGTTTTTGAAGAGGGGGCTACGCCCCCCCTACGCGAGGCGCAGCCTCGCGCTGATTAGAGAAAGTTGCTGCCGGTAAGGCAGAGCCTTACCGCACTGTGCTGCGGCAGAGCCGCCGTTGTGATGGCAATGAGTGAAATTAACGTCCAACTGAATGACGGCCCTGTTGTGCAGGTTCCAGCCTCTGCGACAGTGGAAGAGGCCCTGAAGAAACTGGATCGCGATCTCGCGAAAAAGGCTTTGGCGGCGGAGGTAAATGGACAAGAAGTTGATCTGTCTCGGAGGTTAGACTCTATTCCACGTCCCTCAGGTCCTGCGGCATTTCTGAAGTATCTCAGAGACGACACGTCAAAGCTAAATCCTATTCTCCCCAAAAAAGAGGGACAAGCAGGGGATAAGGATAAGGGCCTTGAGGTGCTACGGCATTCGACTGCGCATCTCCTGGCGGCGGCGGTCTTGGATCTTTTTCCTGGCTCGAAGCTCGGTATTGGCCCGGCCTTGCTGGACGATCCACGATACGGATTCTTCTACGACGTGATCACCCCGACTGCTTTAACGGAAGCCGATTTGCCGGTGATTGAGAAGCGCATGCGCCAGATTGCCAGCCGGAACCTTTCCTACCGGCGCGAAGAGATTGCAAAGACTGAGGCGATCCGTATTTTTCAGGAGCGCGACGAGCCGCTGAAGTGTCAACTGATCGATGACAAGGGCGGCGATACGGTCAGCGTCTATTACATCGATGGCTCGCCGTTCATAGATTTTTGTCTCGGGCCGCATGTGCCGAACACGAATAAGCTGCGCGCCTTCAAGTTGCTGTCGCTCGCCGGCGCCTACTGGATGGGCGACGCTTCGCAGCCGCAAATGCAGCGCATCTACGGAACGGCATTCTTCAGTCAGGAAGAACTTGACGCCTGGTTGAAGCAGCGTGAGGAGGCGGAGAAGCGCGATCATCGGCGTTTAGGGAAAGAGCTGGACCTCTTTTCGATTCAGGAAGCATACGGCCAGGGGTTGATCCTGTGGCACCCCAGGGGCGCGGCTGTTCGGCAGCAGATGGAAGCGTACCTGAGTGAAGAGTTAATGAAGCGCAACTACAGCATGGTATACACGCCCCATATTGCCAAGAGGGAACTTTGGCAGCTAAGCGGGCACGAGGAGGCCTACGGTGACTCGATGTTTGCTCCGACGACGCTCGAGGAAACGGAGTTTCGTCTGAAGCCAATGAATTGCCCGATGCATATCGGAATCTACAAATCGCAGCAGCGCTCGTATCGAGATCTGCCACAGCGATACGGAGAGATGGGCGCTGTATATCGCGCCGAGCTTTCCGGCACGCTGCATGGCTTAATGCGCGTGCGCGGATTTACTGTTGACGATGCGCACCTGTTCTGCACTCCCGAACAGGTGCGCGCCGAGATCGACGACTGCGTCGATTTTGCCCAACAGGTGCTGGGAACCTTTGGCTTTGACAAGATTAAGTTTGAATTGTCGGTGAAGGGTAGCGACACCACGAAGAAGTATCTCGGTGCGGAAGAACAATGGGTAAAGGCGGAAGCGGCCCTGGCGGAGGGACTCGATGCGCGCGGCATCAACTACCAGCGAATGGAAGGCGAGGCAGCTTTCTATGGGCCGAAGATTGACTTCAAAATCGAGGATGCAATCGGGCGCCTCTGGCAGCTTGGCACCGTGCAGTGGGATTTCAACCTGCCTGACCGTTTCGAGCTGGAGTACATTGGTGAGGACAACAAGCCGCACCGGCCGGTAATGGTTCACCGCGCTTTGTTTGGTTCGATCGAGCGCTTCTTCGGCGTACTTATCGAACACTATGCCGGCGCGTTTCCGATGTGGCTGGCGCCGGTACAAGTCGCCGTGTTACCGATCACCGATCGCGTCAACGAATACGCAGAGAAGATCGCAGCTCAGCTACGCGCGGGTCATCTTCGGGTAGAAGCAAACCTGCGTAGTGAAAAAATCGGCGCCAAGATCCGGGACGCGCAGATGCAGAAAGTCCCTTTCATGCTGGTGCTGGGGGACCGCGAAAAGCAGGAAAACAAAGTCGCCGTCAGGGAGAGAACCAGAGGCGATATCGGCGTGATGTCGCTCGATGAATTCATGGAGATGGCGCGGCGGCTGGTCGAGACGCGCGCGCAAACAAACGGATAGTTTCGAGTTTCGCGTTTCGAGTTTCGAGTTATGGTTTTAACTGGAAACCCGGAACTCGAAACACGAAACTCTTGATGCAGGAGGTGCAGCAATAGCTACAGGCTTTCGAGGACGTGGACGCCCCGATCATCGGCGCGCTCCCGTGGTGCGTATCAACGAAAGAATTCGTGTGCCCCAGGTCCGAGTTATCGGCGACGATGGGGAACAACTGGGTGTAATGGACACACGCGACGCCGTGCGCAAAGCGCGCGAGGCGGGATTGGATCTCGTCGAGGTCGCGGCCACGGCCGATCCGCCTGTTTGTCGCATCATCGACTTTGGCAAGTTTCAGTACGAGGCGAAAAAGAAGGCCAACGAGGCTAAGAAGAAGCAGGTCGTAATCACGGTCAAGGAAGTTAAGTTTCGCCCCGGTACCGACGATCACGATTACAGCTATCGCATGAAGCACGCGCGGGAGTGGCTGACCGGCGGTGACAAGGTAAAAGCCACGATTTGGTTTCGCGGTCGCGAGATGACGCATCGTGAGTTGGGCGCCCGGATTCTGGAAAAGCTGGAAAAGGATTTGGCGGACGTGGGCGAAGTGGAAATGCGGCCACGTATGGAGGGAAACCAGATGTTCACCATCTTTGCGCCCAGGCGTCATAAGACCGCCAAGCAACCGGCGCCAGCCGCGCCGGCTCCACCACCGGCTCCGAGCCAGCCACCGGCGGCATAGGGCTTCGGGTTCACTATTTACGGTTCAGATTTACGAAGGAGCGATCATGCCTAAACTAAAAACACATAAAGGTGCGGCCAAGCGATTTCGCTTGACGGCCACGGGAAAGATAAAACGCGGTCATTCACATGCCCGCCATATTTTGACGAAGAAGACCCATAAGCGTAAGCGCCTGCTGGACATTGACACCCTGGTCTCGAAGGGGGACCAGAAGCGAGTTGAGCGAATGCTGCCTTACGGAAGAGACTAAAAAAGGATGAGGGATGAAAGATTGAGTGACGGCGGGGAGGCTTTCATCCGTCCACCTCTGCCCTAAAAAGGAGAGCAATCATGCCTAGAGCAAAACGCGGAAATAAGCGACTTGAGCGACGGAAGAAGATTTTAAAGCTTGCCAAGGGGTATCGCGGCACTAAATCCAAGCTGTATCGTTCGGCCAAAGAATCGGTCGAGCGCGGTTTGAATTTCGCTTATACGGGGCGAAAGCTACGCAAACGCGATTTTCGCAGTTTGTGGATCGTACGTATCAGCGCCGCCGCCCGCCTTAATGGACTTAACTATTCGCAGTTCATGCACGGTCTGAAGTTGGCCGGCATCGAGCTTGATCGCAAGATACTTGCCGACCTGGCCGCAAAGCAGCCGGAAGCTTTTAACGAGTTGGCCGGTCAGGTAAAGAAAGCGCTGGAGAACAAGCCGCAGCGCGCCGCTGCTTAAGACCAGCAGGATTACCGGCAGTAACGAATGAGGGGCAGGGCTGGTTACCTGCCCGTTCTCTTTATGCGAAGGATGATTATGGCGGAAGGTCCGCATGGCGACCCCCGGCTTCAGATCGAAGCGGCACACAAAGCGTTCGAGCAGGACTTCGGGCGCTTTGCTCGTTTTCGTTCTGGAGTGTCGGAGGGAAGCCTGACCTTAGCTGAGGCTGAAAAGCTTGAGCGCGAGCTGGGTGAGTTACGGTCGCGCCATGCTGGCAAGAAAAGCGCGATTGCTTCGGCCAAGAAACTCATTGGCCGCGTCGCTGCTGAAGAGCGTGGCGCATTGGGCCAACTGGTCCAACAGGCTGAAGCGCAGATTGTGGAAGCAATTGGCGAGGCGGAGCAGTCGCTAAAGAGATTTATCGAAGCTGCCCGCGTCGGCCGCGAGCGCATCGACGTGACAATGCCCGGGCGGCGACTTCGCCAGGGTCACTTGCATCCGATCACGCTCATGCGCGAACGCATCGAAGATATTTTTGTTTCATTGGGCTATGCCATTGAAGATGATCGCGAGATCGAAACGGATTTCTATAACTTCGACGCGCTGAACATCCCTGAAGGCCACCCCGCCCGCGCATCACAAGACACGTTTTACACAAATGAAGGTTTGGCTTTGCGATCCCAGACCTCAACTGTGCAGATTCATGCGATGCAACGCCGTGGCGCGCCGGTGCGCATGATTGCTCCGGGAAGAGTATTCCGGCGCGATACGCCGGATCCGACGCACAATCCCATGTTCTTCCAGGTAGAAGGACTCTGCGTCGATCGCGGCATTACGATGGCCCATTTGAAAGGCACCGTGTCAGAGTTTCTGCGGCGCATGTTTGGTGCGGAAACGGTGACGCGGTTTCGTCCTTCCTACTTTCCGTTCACCGAGCCGAGCGCCGAATTCGATTTCAGTTGTTTCAAGTGCGCGGGCCAGGGCTGTCGCATCTGCAAGAATTCGGGCTGGATTGAGCTTGGCGGCTCCGGCATGGTTCACCCAAACGTTTTGACGGACGCAGGTGTCGATGCGGAAGAATTTTCGGGTTTCGCATTCGGACTGGGCATCGACCGGATGTGCGCGTTGATGTACGGTCTGGACGACATACGCCTGCTCTTCGAGAACGATCTGCGCTTTCTGGAACAGTTTCGATAAGACGAACTTTGAACTTTGAACTTGGTACTTAGTGCGCTTTTCAATGAGGAAAGCACTAAGTACGAAGAACAAAGCACCAAGCACAAAGTACGATGTTGATTAGTTACCAATGGCTACGCGAGCTAACCGACACGGCGCTGACTCCGCTGGAAGCACGGGAGCGTCTGACGATGGTTGGGCTGGCTATCGATGCGGTTGAGCAGGTTGATGGCGACTACGTGCTCGACGTCGAGGTCCCTTCGAATCGGCCTGACTGTTTGTCACATATAGGCATCGCGCGTGAAGTTGCGGTAATTGAACAGTCCCGAGTCCAAATTCCAAAGTCCAAAGTCCATAAGAGCCAGGGCAAGGCTGAAGACTTTACCAGAGTTGAAATAAAGGACCCCGCTCTGTGTCCGCGATATGCAGCATGGGTTGTTCGGGGCGTAAAGATTGGGCCGTCGCCGGCATGGCTGATGAAGCGGCTCGAAGCAATTGGGCAGCGGCCTATCAATAACGTTGCGGACATCACAAATCTGGTTCTGCATGAAATGGGCCAGCCGCTTCATGCCTTCGATCTATCCCGTTTGGACGAGCAGCGCATCGTCGTGCGAAGGGCTGCGGCCGGCGAAAAGATCAAGACGCTCGACGGCGTTGTGCGGGAACTGGACGGAGAAATGCTGGTCATCGCCGATGCTAAGCGGCCGGTTGCGGTAGCCGGCGTCATGGGTGGCGAGGAGTCGGAGATTTCCACTGGAACGCGCGATGTGCTGATCGAGAGCGCATACTTCAATCCCGCATCCGTGCGCCGTACAGCTCAAAAGCTGGGACTACACACGGAGGCCTCCCACAGGTTCGAGCGCGGCGCCGACCCGGAAGGTGTCTTGCGCGCGCAGGAGCGATGCGTGTCGTTGATTTGCGAAATCGCCGGCGGTACGGCGACGGAAAGCGCGATCGATCTTTATCCCGCGCCTCGCGAGCCTCGGGTCGTAACCTTTCGCCCGGCGCGGGTGAAGGCCCTGACCGGCGTCTCCGTCGAACCTTCTGAAATTCAGCGCATCCTTACAATGTTGGGGTTCGCCCTTGTTGAGCGATCGGAACGCGCACAACCGGATTCTGACGCTTCAGGAAAAGAACGCACTTTGGTCTTTACCGTTCCTTCCTGGCGCGTTGACGTGGAGCGCGAAGAGGACCTGGTCGAAGAGGTTGCTCGCCACACCGGCTATGACAAGATTGCGACGGCCCTGCCGCCCGCGAGCACGGCCGGCGAGTATTATCCGGGCGAAACAAGAAAACGAGCGATTCGGCGAGCTTTGGCCGCATGCGGCTTTGACGAAGCGATCAGTTTTAGCTTTATCAATACGTCGCATGATGATCAGTTCGAGCTCATTCCTGCCATAAGAGGCGCGCGGGACGCTGGCGAGCCATTCGTCTCTTTGAAGAACCCCATCATCGAAGACCAGACGCGTATGCGCCCCACGCTTCTGCCAGGCTTGCTTGATGCGGTGCGTCACAACCTGAACCACGGCATGCGCGACATTTGCCTGTTTGAAATCGGCCGGGTTTTTGCCGCCAATCAGGAGCAGGGCCAAATGCCCATTGAACGCGAGGCACTGGCACTGGTTGCGACCGGGGGACAACGGTGGGCGGATCGCGCTGGCGTTGCTGCAGAGCTGGATTTCTTCGACTTGAAGGGTGCGCTCCAGGCCACAGTTGAAGCCCTGAATCTGCCCGAATTAATTCTTGAGACAACCGCTGCGCGGCACCTGCGCGAAGGGCAGGCAGCAGCAGTCAAAACCACAAGTGACGAAGTGATTGGGACGATTGGGACGGTGACGGAAGAAATCGCCGCGGCTTACAAATTTCGTCAACCGGTTTTTGTCGCCGAGATCGATTTGAGTACTTTGCTCGAGAAGCCTGAAACGCCGGTGCTGTATTCGGCGCTGCCGCGCTTTCCATCCGTCGTGCGCGATGTCTCGCTGCTTCTCGACCGAAACGTGACGGTGGCCAGTCTGTTGAATAGAGTGGCTGATCAGAAAGTGGAAGACTGCTGCGCGACTCAATTGGTTGGAGTTTTCGAAGGCGAGAACATTCCTGAGGGCAAACGGTCGGTGACGCTGCGAATGGAGTATCGCGCCAATGATCGCACCTTGCGGGATGCGGAAGTTGACGAAATGCATTGGGGCATTGTGAAGGCTCTAGAGGCAGAATTCAGTGCTGAAGTGCGATAAGAAAATAAATCACCCTTAATTGAGAGCAGAATCTTGCGCTGACGAGCTTGAAGTCGCATAATCTGTTAGCTCTATCCGGCAACTACGGTAAGTCTGGAGCAAGGCAATGGTGGGACTATCTGGACTGGAAAAGTTTTCTCATCTCGAAGACAAGATCTACCGCACTATCGAGCTGACCAAAACTCTGCGCCAGGAGAAGGAAGAGCTGGAGCGCGAGCTGGCTGCTATTCGCCGCGACATCGGCAGCTTACTGAACGAAAAGGAGCGGCTCGAAGGTAACGTTGAACGCCTGTTATCTGAGCGCGACACTATTCGGATGAAGATCGAAGCGATGCTGGACGCCGTGGCGACTCTCGATCCTGAAATGGCGGAGGCGATGCGTAGATGAATCATGGAAACGGATTGAGTCTGGGCAAAAGCAATATCGATGCTGCGCCGACTATTCGGGTTGAGATTTACAACCAGACCTACAATATTCGCTCCGATGGCGATTCGGATTACATCTCCGAGCTGGCCGAATACGTGGACAGCCGCATGCGCGAGATTTCCTCCGGCACGCTAACTGTTGACTCCCTTAAAGTTGCTATTCTGGCCGCCCTCTACATTGCGGACGAGCTGCACCGCCTCAAGAATGTCCACGAGCAGGCGGACGAGCAACTCGCCTCACGCAGCGCGGAATGTGCCGAGATGCTGGATCGGCTGCTGAAGGTGCGCAGTTCCGTCGAACGGCAGCAACCAAGCGGCGCCGGGAATATCGCGTTCACGTAAACCTGGGGGCTAGAGACTGAGATTTGTCATTTATCATTTATCATTTGCCATTTCTCATTTTTTATTTCCCTAACCATCGCGCCGATTCAATCGAAAAGAAACAAAATGACAAATGAGAAATGACAAATGACAAATGGAAAATCTTAAGTCTCTAGCCCCATCCCCAACTCCCAACCCATGACCCATATAATCCGCTAGTCAACCAATTCAGCCCTGTGCTAGTATCCGTCCCGGCAGGGGGAGCATTCTGCCAGGCTCGTCACCGAAATATGATGATTGAGCCAACGTCGTTGAAAAGGGAGATCGACGCTGCTTATAAGTCCGGTGCGTTTCTTCATCGTTAAGAAATGCCAAAGACTGTGGCGAAAAAAAGGTCACCCACCTGTTTACGCAGGTTCAATTACGACTTCGGAACGGCCCGCGCGGATTCCCTCTCGCCACCATTTGTAAACAGTGGTCAGTAAACCGTGAATAGAACCCTGTTTTCTATTCACGGTTTACTGTTTGCGCTACCCTCGGTTTGTTCGTTGTGGTTTAGTTGACCATTTTTGGTTGCTGCCTTTTCCTTTTTATGAGAGTCCTTGTCATCGGTGACGTTGTGGGAAAACCCGGCCGGGTGGCCGTGCTTGAGCGCCTGCAGGATATTAAAGAGCAATACGCCATCGACGTTACGACGCTGAATGCCGAAAACGTTGCCGGCGGTTTTTCAATCACGCCGGCGATGGCAGACCAACTGTTCGCAGCCGGAGTCGATCTGATGACATCCGGTAATCATATTTTCGACAAGCCGGAAATCATTCCCTATATGGAGCGGCAGCGACGACTGATTAGGCCTGCCAATTATCCGCCGGAAACACCGGGCGCAGGCATGTGGGTCGGTGAAATACGCGGATTCAAACTGGCGATAATCAACCTCCTCGGGCGTATCTTCATGCAGCCAGCCGATGATCCCTTTCGCACTGCCGACGAGTTGTTGGCGTTACTACCGGAGGACGCGAAAGTTCGGATCGTTGACATGCACGCCGAGGCAACTTCAGAAAAAGCGGCAATGGCCTGGTATCTGGATGGCCGGGTTTCCGCAGTCGTGGGCACGCATACGCATGTGCAAACCGCTGATGAACGCATCTTCCCCGAAGGCACAGCCTTTATCACTGACCTGGGGATGACCGGAAGTTATTCGGGCGTCATTGGCATGAACAAAGCGGACGTCATCGCGCGCTTCACCTCGGCTGTCTATCGGCGCGCTCATCATTCGACCGGCGAAGTTCGCATCTGCGCTGCAGTAATCGACATCGATGAAGCCTCCGGGCGCGCGCGAGAGATTTCGCGGCTCAACCTCTGCCATGAGCAGTGACCGGAAAACAGGAGGCAGGAGGCAGGAGCAGGAGGCAGGAGCAGGAGGCAGGAGCAGGAGGCAGGAGCAGGAGGCAGGAGGCAGTGACTGGGGAGATAGATTTTCCATATGTCATTTCTCATTTCCCATTTTTCATTGGCATTGAATTGATGAGGCAAGACCTAAGAACCGAGTAATGGATTATGGATGAAGAATTAATGAAAAATGAGAAATGGGAAAATGAGAAATGGAAAATCTGTAGTATTACTGGTTGTTGGGGCTTCTGGTTAGGACTTGAGCGCTATTCCGGGGCGCTTTCGGGAGGGACCAGGCCGCCGCTATGTGTCGACGCGGCGATCGGAGGTGGCGACATTAGAACCTGGGAATAGCCCTCCGGAAAAGAGCGAACCCGGCCGTTTGCATCGGTGACAACGTGGCCGGTTTCACCTTCGGCTATGATGTGACCGTCCGCAGCACGAACAACCTCGTAACCGAAGCGCAGCGAGCGCTTGCGTAGCTCGGTAATATGCGTCCTAATCAGTAGTTCGTCATCGTAATAAGCGGGAGCTTTGTAGCGGCAGTAACTCTCGGCTACGACCAGAAAAGCGTTGTTGTCTTCTTCCATAGCTCGATATGAAAAGCCGCGCGCGCGGCAGAACTCAGTGCGGCCAATCTCGAACCAGATGAGGTAATTCGCGTGATAGACCACTCCCATCTTATCGGTTTCGGAATAGCGCACGCGCACCAGTGTCTCGTGCCATTCTCCAGTTTGAGCTTCTTCGTCGGTCGGGTGTATTGGCATTCGGAACCCAGTCTCCTGGAATGAATCCCAGTGTTCAACTCCGGAACAGGTAAACGTTTAGCGGACTATAAGAGCGAAAGGTTAAAGATGTCAAAGCAAATTAACCGCCGATTCGCGGGTCTGCTGGCCGGAATCGTGCTGCTGGCAGGATTGCTGACTGGCATGCCGTCAGGTCTTGCGTCGCCTCAGCGAAGAGCCGTCACGGCACCTGCGGCACGCAATCCTGTACTGATTGCGGCTACGAACTCCGTTTTGAAAGAAGTTAGTGACATCCGAGAGCTATCGATCCTGCGTCCGGTGCGAAGCGCAATACAGTCACGGCCGGAGATCGAACGCATGATTATCAAGAACCTGAATGAAGACGTGACTCCGGCGGAAATACATGCGACTGAGATTACCTGGAAAAAACTTGGCCTGGCGCCTGCCGATTTTCACTACCGCGAATTTCTCATCAAGTTGCTAGGCGAACAAGTCGCGGGTTATTACGAGCCCCGGTCGAAACAATTCTTCATTGCTGACTGGATCGATCTGGACGCGCAGAAACCAGTTATGGCGCACGAGTTGACCCACGCCCTTCAGGATCAGCATTTCAACCTGCGGCGCTTCGAGCACTGGCCTAAAGGCGATTCAGACGCGGAAATGGCCGCCCGCGCACTGATCGAGGGCGACGCGACCCTCTCGATGACGCTTTACATCGCGCACAATCCGCTGGGTGCGTTGGCGTTTCTGAAGTCTATGAAAGCCGGCATGGCCGCCACTCAACAACTGGATCGCGCGCCACGTGCTCTGCGCGAGTCACTCCTGTTTCCTTATCTCGAAGGCGGCCAGTGGACCCAGGAGCTTTACAAGCGTGGCGGCTGGGCCAGCGTTTCGGGTGCGTTCACTAATCTGCCCAAATCGACCGAGCAGATAATGCACGCCGACAAGTTTTTCGCTCATGAGGCGCCAGTGAGTGTGACTCTACCGGATGTCAAAACTATTCTGGGAGCGGGTTGGAAGCGAGTTGATTACGATGTGAATGGCGAATGGAGTTATTACCTGATCCTCGATGAGTTTCTGAAGTCAGGCGCTGAATCAAAACGCGCCGCGGCCGGTTGGAGTGGCGATCGCTACGCAGTGTTCGAGGGACCAAACGCCGGCAATGTCCTTTTGGCGCAGCTTTCGGTTTGGGACACAGAAAAGGACGCGCGTGAATTCTTCGACGCCTACGCGAAGCGAACCAGGTTGCGCTATCCCAACGCCACGCCGACTAATCCGGCGCCTGACTCCCGCCCCGCATCCCCGGAGCACTCCTGGCACACTTCTGAGGGTAGCGTCGTGATCGAGCTTCGCGGCACGCGAGTGCTGGTTCTGGAAGGCGTTCCTGATGGCATTAACGCAGGCATTTTGGCCAAAGCACTCTGGCAATAAGGCGAAATGTTTAATGGATTGGGTTTCAGATTGCATCTGTGATGCATCGCCACAAATGTTGGCCGCTTCTAAAAGTCTTCGTCCATCCTTGCGTCTCTATTCAAATTGTTTTGTCCCACCTCCTGTGATATTTTGAGCCCGCCTCCAGGCAATCACACTGAACGGCTTAACCGGAAGAGCTTCAAGTAGCAAAGGCGAGCGCTGCCGGTCTGAATCATGAAGAAGCTTGAAGCACGACCGGCTTCCAAACCTTCCGGCAAGCGTTTACGCAATCTCGTGGCGGAGCTGCAGGAACTGGAAGCGAAGCTTCGTCAGGGTGGTGGTCCCGAAAAAACTGAGCGCCAACACAAGCAAGGCAAGCTGACGGCGCGCGAGCGAATCGGATTGCTCTTTGACAAGGCGGAATACTC